>JAQCBQ010000028.1 GCA_027621385.1 Bacteroidota bacterium
GCCTCACGCGCTGTTGGGCACTCC
This sequence comes from Bacteroidota bacterium, assembly GCA_027621385.1. Taxonomy (GTDB): domain Bacteria; phylum Bacteroidota; class Bacteroidia; order CAIKAF01; family CAIKAF01; genus CAIKAF01. The sequence goes on from JAQCBQ010000028.1 coordinate 25, forward strand.
GTCTGCCGCTTCGATCCGGGGCCCGGCCGCTCAAAAAAAAGGCCGGCTTCATTTTCGAAACCGGCCTTCTCAATGTTGCTATGGCATCAGGGGATTATCAAGGTCGCAATATCAACCGCTGACGGAAGGTTTGATGCTCGGTATGAATATCAATCAAATACACCCCGGCAGATAAGCCAAGTACGTCAATTCCAAGTTTTTGTCCGCCGTTCGCAGTCATAGATGTTAATTCACGACCACGCAAATCGAGCAGACGCACATGGCATTCGCCTGAAATGGCGCTTAAGTCCACATTTACGCGCGTGGTGGCCGGATTGGGATATACCTGAACCGATTCAACCGCATTTTCTATTCCCATACTGGCTCCAATGGTGAAGCTCACCGAATCTTTACAGCCATTGGCGTCGGTTACAAGTACCGTATAATTGCCCGGCAACAGGTTTGAATAGCTGCTTTGATTGCCGCCGCCCGGCCATACATAGGTGTAAGGTGAAGTGCCGCCGGTTACGCTTAGGGTAGCGCTTCCGTCTGCTGAGGTTGAGCTGCTGGCATCCACCGTGCTGGCAGTAACGCCCAAGGCAGCTGGCTCGGTAATGTTGAACGGGCCCAGATTTAAAATACATCCATTGGCATCGGTAACCACCAAGGTGTAGCTGCCCGCCGGAGCGGTTAAGGTGTTGGCGGAACTTCCGTCAGACCAAGCAAACGTATATGGAGTCTGACCTCCGCTGATGTTGCTGGTAACGGTTCCGGTTTCACCAAAGCAGTTGGCATTAACAACCGTTGCTGTTCCCGTTGGAGCGCCGATGTTTCCAACAATTCCGGTATCTGTGGCAGTGCAGCCGTTGGCATCGGTAATGGTTACGACATAAAAGCCGGCCACCAAGTTTGAATTGGTAGCTCCATTGGTACCATTCGCCCATTGATAGGTAAGGGCACCTGTACCGCCGGTTGAGCTGGCTGTAAGGCTGCCATCGCTGGCGCCGCAGTTGGCGTCTTGAACCGAGAAACTGGTGGCAATGGGTGTAGGCTCGGTAATGCTAATGTTACCGGCTTGAGCGGTACAACCGGCAGCATCGGTTACAACAACCGAATAACTGGTACCGGCTGGAGCGGTTAACGTGGCATTGGTACTGCCATCCGACCAAAGGTACGAGTAGGGCGCCTGTCCACCGCTCACAACTAGACTCACAGATCCATTTTGTCCGGCACACAGGGCGGCGGTAGGATTGATTTGGTCAATGGAAACTGGAACGGCTTGCAACACGGTGGCCGTATCACTGACGGTACAACCGTTTTGATCGGTAATAAGAACAAAATACTGACCGGGCTGTAGGTTGGTGATGCTGGCCGTAGTGCCTCCCGTTGACCAAAGGTATGTGAAACCACCGGCTCCGCCAGTAGCATTAACTGAGGCCGAGCCCGGGTTGCCGTTGCAATCCACGTCTGTCGATGTCACCGAAGCTTGGATGGCGGGTTGAACTGGAATGGTTAAACTTGAAAGCACCGTGCTGCAGCCAGCCTGGTCGGTAATGGTAACGCTATAAGTACCAGATGCAGCCGACAGGTTGGCATTGTTGCTTCCATCGCTCCAGGCATACGAATACGGAGCCGTTCCTCCACTCACCGACAATGAAATGGAGCCGTTGTTGCCGCCGTTGCAGGCAGGAGGAGCAATAGACTGAGTCGTCGCTGTTGGAGAATTGGGGTTGACTAAAGTAACCGTATCGTTCAGGGTGCAGTTGTTGGCATCGGTAATGGTGGCAACATAACTTCCGGCACCCAGATTGCTCAAAGAGGATCCTGTACTGCCGTTGTTCCAAGTTACATTGTAAGGTGCTGTGCCGCCGCTTACCGAAAGGTTGATGCTGCCATTGGTTTGACCGCAAGCAGGGTTGTTGCTCGTGGGAGTAACGGTTAAGGCGGCATTTGGACCTGCAATGGTGGCAACCTGAGAATTGGCTTGACAACCTGCCGCATCGGTGATACCTAGCGAGTATGGGCCGGCGGGAGCAAACAAGGTGTCGTTGCTGCTGCCATCAGACCATAAATAGGTGTAGGGAGGAGTACCCCCGCTGATGTTGGCGGTAATTTGACCGTTTTGACCAAAGCATAAAGCGTCGACAGGCAGAAGGAAGTTGATGCTTGGAGTATTCACAGGGTTCAACACCACCGTATCTGAAACCGAACATCCGGTAGAGGTTTGGGTAATGGTAACAACATAGGTTCCGGCGGAGACTCCACTGATACCGGCAGTACTGCCTCCATTGCTCCAGGCATAGGTGAATGGACCATTGCCACCGCTAACGTTGGTAAGAATATTGCCTAAAGGCTGATTGCAGTTGGGTTGAGTAACCGTGGTGTTGGGGTTTAAATTGGGGCAGGGAGGACCTACATTGACGCGAACCCCGTAGGTTTCAAAAAACTGAAAGGATTCAATGGCCTGCCAGCCGGTGGTAAGGCCGGGGGCATTTACCCAGTTGCTGTTCAGAGAAAAAATGGAGCTAAACAAAGACACCGGAATGGGCTGATTGGCTTCTAAAATTCCGACAAATATTTTACCGGTGGGCAGGTTCACTGGCCCATTCCGCAACGGAAGGTTAACCCAGCCGTTTAGGTTAGCTCCAACGGTATAGGCCACCGAGGTATCAATAACCGCCCCGGGCGTTCCGTTGGGATTGGCTTGACGAACAATCACATTCAGCGTGAAACCGGTGGCCGATCCCGTGCTGTTGTCCACCCGAATGCCAACCGATTTTAAATTCGCCGCAGAAAACATCTGATAATTCACGCCAAGCTCCCCCGGTTGTGGGGCCGTAACGGAACCTATAGTTAAGGTACCTTGAGGAACATTGTCATCTCGGCCATACACCGTATCGGTAACCAGCAGCAAATACGATGCAGTGTCGTTGCTGGCGTTGCCATTTTGGCTGCTGGCTAGAGCCGTATAGCGTATGCGGTAAGATCCGATGGCGCTGGGCGTCCAGCTGCCCAAGTTGTTGTAGGCCTGAACTGTCCCTGCTGGAGCATTGGTGAGGGCGCTGGTAAAGGTTTGAATGATGGAATTGTTTCCGGCATTGATTACATCTACTTTTAATCCAAAACCACTGGCCGTTGAGCCGCTGGCGTTGGTTACCTCTCCGCTAAACAATTGAGCTTGCACCTGAGCCAGCGGAATCCGAAGGTATTCGCTTCCAAAATTCGCAGAAGATAAAAACACATCGGTATTCGGATTGGGTTGAGATAGAATTCGGTAGGCTAAGGTTGAAGAAGTAAAATTCGACATGCAGGAGTATTCGGTGGTGTACAGCCGGTATGTGCCGGCCGAAGGGGCCACCCAGGTCAAGCGGGATTGGGTGCCGCAAAAGTCATCGTTGTACGCTATCGGAGTCCCGGTCGAATTTTGAACCGTGATTTCAGTATCGTAGGTCGAACTTCCACCATCGGCAGCACAATACGAAAATTCATAAGTGGCACCGGCAATGGCAGTAAAGGTTTGATATTCTCCCGCATACCCACCGCTAAACGTTTGCCAGCTTTGGGTCGGACTTAAAGACAGGTAAGCTACTCCGCCTGAACACTGAGCACGGAGCAAATCATTTGTCCTGAAAAAACTTAAACCGCTAAGGAGGATTAGCAGAACAGAAAAACGTAAAGTCGTTTTCATAAAAAAAGGTTGGGTTTTGTTAAGGAAGGTTAAAGGTAAAGAATAGATTTGAATCAATCCGCTGAAATCAAGTTGAAATGTAAGAATCTCCGGTAAAAGGGCGCCGACCGTAGCTTAAGTACTAGTCAGCAAATGCGCAAGGGCTCCATACTCAATCGCAACTTGCTCAGCAAGCATGAAATCAGGCCAAAGCGGAACAAACATCTTCCCCCGCCATTTTTTATCCAATTTTTTGTCGTTCATCGGCGCAAGGCTAGATATAATTTCTACCTTTGTCCTCGAAAAATGAATGTCGCTGTGATGCGCTGGATGTATATACTTATAGCTCTGATTTTTAGTTTGTTTTCTGTGCGTTCTTACGCATCAGGTCCTGCTCATGATTCTCATTCAGAGAAAGAGGAGTTTGGCACCGCAGAAATTTTGCACCACATCTCCGATGATTTTGGGTTGCACATTGGTCCTGTTTCCATCCCCCTTCCTGTTATGTTGTATTTTCCCGGTCAAGGCTGGGATGTTTTCTCGTCCACCGAATTGCATCATGCAGATGAGCAGGGATTGATTCATGGAAAGTACCTATACCACCACGGAAAACTTACTGTTGCCGCGTTGGATGCGCAAGGACATCCGATGGTGGATGAGCATGGTCATCCTGAAATTGCAGCCCAAGAGGCGCGCCTGATTAACATCGGAGGTAAAGATGTTTTCTACAATTTCTCCATTACCAAAAACGTTTTTGGAATGCTGCTGTCGGTGCTGCTTCTGTTTTTTATTTTCAGAGCTTCAGCTCAAGCCTATGCCCGCCGCGAAGGCATGGCCCCCAAAGGTCTTCAGTCGCTGTTAGAGCCGTTGATTCTGTTTGTCCGCGACGATGTGGTGAAGCCATCCATTGGTGAAAAACACTACCGTCGATTTATGCCTTTAATGTTGACCATTTTCTTTTTTATCTGGATCAATAACCTATTGGGTTTGATTCCCTTTTTGGGTGGTTTGAACGTAACCGGCAACATCGCTGTTACTTTTGCCCTTGCGGCCGTAGTTTTGGTGGTTCAATTGGCTGTGGCGAATAAAAACTTCTGGGGACATATTTTTTGGTTTCCTGGGGTGCCTGTGCCGGTGAAGATTTTATTGTTGGTCATTGAATTGGTTGGTTTGTTAACCAAACCGTTTTCATTGATGATTCGTTTGTTTGCCAACATCTCGGCCGGCCACATTATCATCATGAGCATCATTGGAATCACCTTTGCATTTCAATCGGTAGTAGGTCATACAGTAGGAGTGGTAACCTCTTTGTTTACCGTAGTAATGTTGATATTGGAACTTTTAGTGGCCGCTATACAGGCCTATATTTTTACTTTGCTGGGATCGTTGATGCTGGGAGCAGCGGTAGAGGAACACGATCACGGCCATGAACATGCTCATTAATTCGTAAACCACATAAACCCAACACACATGGCAAATTTGCTAAATGTAATGTTAGAAGTTTCCTACGGCCCATTGGGCGCAGGAATCGGAGCTGGCTTGGTAGCCATTGGTGCCGGTATCGGCATCGGACAAATCGGAGGCAAAGCCGCTGAAAGCATCGCCCGTCAACCTGAATCGGTTGGTGATATTCGCGGTACCGCTATCGTATTGGCCGCCTTCATTGAAGGTGTTGCTCTGTTCGGTGCAGTTATCTGCTTCTTGGCTATGAATGCCTAAAAAGTAAAAAGGAAATCTGCCGGCGATTGGCCGGCAGATCCTCTTTCCCTTAAAAAAAAGTATAAGCATGGATTTACTTAATCCTTCAATTGGTTTAGTGGTCTGGATGACCATCTCTTTTTTGGTGTTGCTGCTGGTGCTGCGCAAATTTGCCTGGAAGCCGATTCTAACGGCCTTGCATGAGCGTGAATCTGGAATTGAAAAGGCCTTGCAGGCCGCCAAAGAAGCCGAATTAAAAATGGCTCAATTAACGGCCGATAACGAGGCGCTTCTGACCGCTGCGCGTAAAGAACGCGATCAAATGCTGAAAGAAGCCCGTGAGGCCAAAGAAGAGCTGATTGCTCAGGCCAAAGAACAAGCTAAAGTTCAAGCCGAGCAGCTGATGGCCCAAGCCCGAGAAACCATCAAAAACGAACAGGCCCGCGTAGCCATTGATTTGCGCAACCAGGTAGCTCAGTTTTCCATTGAAATTGCTGAACGCATTCTAAAAGAAAAATTGGAACAAGGTGGTCAGCATGAAAAGGTGGTTGAACAAGCCTTGAATCAAATGTCTTTAAATTAAGTTCATGAGCGGCTTATCTATGGTGGCGTCTCGGTACGCCGGAGCTTTGTTGAGTTTGGCCAATGAACAGCAGTGTGCCGATGCGGTGCATCAAGATTTGCTTGGGTTTCAAAAAGTGTGGGAATCGGAAGCTGAGGTTCGGGCCTTTTTAACCAATCCGGTTTTGGCCCCCCTTAAAAAAATGCCCTTTTTTACAGCCGCCTTTTCCTCTTCATTTCAACCCCTTACCTTTCAGTTTTTTGAAAAGCTACTAAAAGGTCGCCGAACCAATATTTTGGGCGAAGTGGGTCCCGCTTTCGATGTGCTATACCGCCGGCAAATGGGCATTGTTCGCGTAATGGTCAGCACTCCAGCTCCTTTGAATGAAGCCGCCAAAGCACGCATCACACAAATGGTACAAGCTTCAGATGTGTACAAAGGCGGCAAGCAGATTGACCTTCAAATACGGATTGATGCCTCTTTAATCGGAGGGCTGGTTGTTCGTGTAGAAGATCAACAGTGGGATGCCAGCATGAAGAGCGCCTTAGAGTCCTTTAAGCGCGAGTTCAATGACAACCCATACATAGCCGAATATTAATTGTAACTTAGAGGATTATGAACCGCCAACCATTCCATACGATTTCCAAGCCGCTTTCAAGCCTTGGGTTTTATGGACCTGTTGGCATTAAATTTTCCGCTATGAAGCAAATGGTGTTTTGGCTACTTTTCGGCTTGACGACTCTTCAGGCCCAAAAAATTAAAATCAAAATCAACGACGACAAGGTCAGTTTGGATGGCATCACGGCCTTCCGAATTTTGGACGATCAAGCCGGAGGGGGATTCGACATTTTGCCCATTCAAGGAAACGATACGCTCATGACCATTCGCCACCACGTGTTCAGAGATCCGGGCGTATATACACCATCAAACCCTACAGGTCGCGTGGAATATTATCTGGTGGCTTTCCCTAGCCTTAAAAAGGTATGTGAAATGGAATATCCAAAAGTGCCCAGCAAACGCTACATCGTGAACGACGTGATTGTAGCCAATGATTTAATTTGGGACAGCCGCCTGGACAAGGGCATGGCGGAAGTGTTTAGCACAACCCGGGGAATGCTTTACAAGGCTCAACGCGATAGTGTTGCCCGGAAATACGGAATTAAAAAAGTGATTATCAAATAAATAAACCATGGCAGAGATTAAACCTGCAGAAGTAACGGCGATTTTGCGCCAGCAACTATCCGGCCTAAATCAGGCCACCGAATTGGAAGAAGTAGGCACTGTGCTACAGGTGGGCGACGGAGTTGCCCGCATTTACGGCCTGAATAATGTGGAAGCCGGCGAATTGATTGAGCTGGCCGGTGGCATTAAAGCCATCGTTTTGAACCTGGAAGAAGACAATGTCGGTGCTGTATTGCTCGGCGAATCCAAGGGCGTTAAAGAAGGCGATATTGCAAAGCGCACCCGTAAAATTGCTTCAATCCAAGTGGGTGAAGGCATGCTCGGTCGGGTAATTAATACCCTAGGTCAACCCCTAGATGGCCGCGGCCCAATTGAAGGAGACCGCTATGATATGCCCTTGGAGCGCAAAGCCCCAGGCGTTATTTTCCGCCAACCGGTAAATGAACCCCTTCAAACAGGAATCAAGGCCGTAGATGCCATGATTCCAATTGGTCGAGGTCAGCGCGAGTTGATTATCGGTGACCGTCAAACGGGTAAAACCGCCGTTGCCATCGATACCATCATCAATCAAAAAGAATTTTACGACCGCGGCGAACCGGTGTTCTGCATCTATGTTGCCATCGGACAAAAATCTTCTACAGTTGCCGGAATCGCTAAGGTTTTGGAGGAAAAAGGCGCTATGCCCTACACGGTTATTGTGGCCGCATCGGCTGCCGATCCCGCGCCGATGCAATTCTACGCTCCCTTCGCCGGAGCCGCTATTGGAGAATTTTTCCGCGATACGGGTCGCCCGGCGTTGATTGTATATGATGACTTATCCAAGCAAGCTGTGGCCTACCGTGAGGTGTCTTTGCTGTTGCGTCGCCCTCCCGGCCGCGAAGCTTACCCCGGTGATGTATTCTACCTGCACAGCCGCTTGTTGGAGCGCGCAGCGAAAGTGATCGCCAACGATGCTATCGCCGCCGGCATGAACGATTTGCCCGAGTCGCTGAAAGGAAAAGTAAAAGGTGGAGGTTCTTTAACCGCCCTTCCCATCATCGAAACTCAGGCCGGAGACGTTTCAGCCTACATCCCCACCAACGTTATTTCGATTACGGACGGACAGATTTTCCTTGAATCCAATCTGTTCAACTCCGGTGTTCGTCCTGCCATCAACGTAGGTATTTCGGTATCGCGGGTGGGAGGTAGTGCTCAGATCAAATCCATGAAAAAGGTGGCCGGCACCCTGAAATTAGATCAGGCCCAGTACCGTGAATTGGAAGCCTTTTCAAAATTCGGTTCCGACCTGGATGCATCTACCAAAAATGTATTGGACAAAGGTGCCCGCAACGTGGAAATTCTGAAGCAAGGTCAATTTCAACCCATGCGCGTAGAACAACAGGTGTCCATGATATATGCCGGCACTAAAAACCTGCTTCGCTCGGTTCCGATTGCCAAAGTGAAAGAATTCCAGGAACGCTACCTTGGTGCTTTGGAAGCTTCACATGCCGATGTGTTGGAGTGCTTGCGCAAGGGCGAATTTTCGGAAGAATTGACCTCTGTTTTAGAAAAAGTTGCGGCTGAAGTCAGCAGTGCCATGGCCTAAGCCTTAATGCATCTACACCTATGCCAAATCTAAAGGAAGTCCGCAACCGCATCAGCTCGGTCAACTCTACCCGGCAAATTACCAGCGCCATGAAGTTGGTATCGGCCGCAAAGCTGCGCCGCGCTCAAGACGCGGTGCTTAAAATGCGTCCTTACGCTGAGAAATTGCAAGCCATTATGAACAATGTGTCTCAATCCTTAGAAGGAGCCGAAAGCCCTTATCTGGTTGAGCGCGAGCTGCGTACAGTTACTCTGGTGCTGGTCACTTCAAACCGTGGCCTTTGTGGAGCCTTCAATACTCAGGTTATTCGCCGCACCACGGCTTTGCTGAATGGAGAATTGGCAGCCTTGCATCAGGCCGGAAAGGTGAAATTTGTAGGCATCGGTAAAAAAGCCTCGGCCTGGATTGTTCGAAATGGATTTGAACTTCAAGCTCAGCACGATGAGTTGTTCAACAACCTGACCTTCAGCGAGAGCGTTAAGATATCCGAATCGCTCATGCAGGAGTATAAAAATGGGCAAACCGATAAGGTGATTTTTATTTACAACCGGTTCTTAACGGCGGCTTCGCAGCAGGTTATGGAAGAGACCTTCCTTCCCATGCGGCCTCAAGTGCAAGAGCAGGAGGCAAGTGCCGAATACATTTACGAGCCCGGCAAGGCGGAAATCATTGAAAATATGATTCCTCTATCGCTGAAAACCCAGCTGTTTAAAGTGGTTTTAGATAGCCATGCGGCAGAACATGGAGCACGGATGACCGCCATGCATAAGGCGACCGACAATGCTGGCGAATTGCTGAAGTCATTGAAGCTCAGCTACAACAAGGCTCGGCAGGCGGCCATTACCAACGAGATATTGGAGATTGTTGCCGGAGCTGAGGCGCTCAACGGCTAAAATTTATAATTTTTTTGGGCGGCGACGGGCTTTCTCAGGTAGTCCGCTGCTGCCGGTGGGCTGCCCCAGCGGGCTTGCGGTGGCTCCCAAGGTCGCCTCCGCGCCACGCGGGCCAGGCCACCGTCTGCATGCGTGCTACCTTGTTCAATCCCTGCCGCAGGCCCCCTCGATTCTAAAATGCTCTAGTTTTACTTTCTGCGGTTTGCCGCTTTGGAATTCCATGGCCTGTTGGAATTGAGGTGGCCGCGGCAGGGATTGAAGAGGCTAGACCGCAAGGGGGGCGCCGGCAGCTGCTGCCTGGCGAGGAGGCGACCTTGGGAGCCACCGCAGCCGGCAAGCAGCCCGAGCGGCCACCGCGGACTAGCCCTGAAAGCCCGGCAGCCGCCCCCAAAATACATCGGATAATTGGCGACAATCCGTACCTTTAAACCATGAATGCACGCAATTTTTTTCTGGCTTCTGTATGCCTGTACAGCGCGGCCTTGCTGCCCCTGCCGGCTCAGTTTTTGCAATCGGATTCTGACGAACGGCTCAAACAATGGGTGGAATTTTTGGCCGACGATGCATTGGAGGGGCGATTGACCGGCAGCAAGGGAGAGCAACGGGCCCTGGAATTTTTGTCGGAACAATTTCAATCCTGGGCTTTGACGCCTATGAATGCTGAGCAATTTTCTCAATCCTTTGAATTTACCTGGGAAATTCTTCCGGAAGCCTCAGCCGCCTTAGAATGGGAATGGAATGGGACGCGCAGACCCCTGAATGCCTGGCCAATTTCGGGCTGCGGAGAAGCGGTGTTGCCGGGAACAGAGGTGCTGGATTTGGGCTATGGTATTGAAGACCAATCCAATGGACACAGCGATTATGGCGCCTTCAGCGACTTGGGTGGGAAAATAGTTGTCATTCAACCCGGCATGCCCAGTTCAAGCAATCCTCATGCTGATTTCTCGCGCTGGACGCTGTTGGAACGTGCTCGATTGGCCGCTCAACGCGGTGCTTCAGCCGTTGTTTTTATGGGCGGAAGCGCCGATGATGAGCCCTCTAAAACTATTGACCCGCATGTGCATGCCTTGCCCATCCCCGTTTGGTATTCCAAGGAACGGCTTGACCTGAAAAAACAAACCGGTTTAATGTGGGTTCAAAGCCAATTGAACGTAGTTAAACGCAAGGGCCACAATGCGATAGCCGAACTAAAGCGGGGAAAAGACCAACCTGTGGTTATTGTTGGAGCACATTACGACCATTTGGGTTGGGGAGAACGCGGAAGTTTGTATCGGGGAGAGCCCGCCATTCACAATGGAGCCGATGACAATGCCTCTGGCACAGCCGTTATGTTGGAATTGGCTCGGTTCTTGGCTCAAACGGAAGACCCTAGATTCACCCGTTTTAACTACCGTTTTATCGGTTTTTCCGGCGAAGAATTGGGATTGCTGGGCTCCAAGGCCTTTGTTGAAAGTCCGATATTTAAACGCGATGAAACGCTAACCATGTTCAATATGGATATGGTAGGGCGCTTGGATCCGGTTGAAAATACACTTCAAGTGCATGGAGCGGGAACCTCTCCACGCTGGGCGACCCTATTGGATAGCCTACGGCCGCCCTTTTTAAAAATTAAAACCAGCGAAAGTGGCATAGGGCCTTCCGACCATACCTCCTTCTATTTGAGCGATATGCCTGTGCTTCATTTCTTTTCAGGTACCCACGACGATTACCACAAGCCTAGCGACGATGCCCATACCTTGAATTATCGAGGAATGACTGAGATTGGAAATTACATGCTTCGGATTATTGCCCACATGCCCAAACAGCTCCCATTTAGCAAAACCAAGGCTCCAGAGCAGGGTAAAAGCAAATTTAAAGTGACGATGGGAGTGGTACCGGATTATGCCTGGGACAACAAAGGAATGCGAATTTCAGGGGTGACAGAAGGAAAGCCTGCGGCTTTGGCCGGTTTACAGAAAAACGACGTGATTGTACAGCTGGGCCCGCATGCGGTGGACGATATTTATGGATATATGGCAGCCCTTGGAAAGTTTAAGCGGGGAGAATCTACCACGGTGCGCATTGTGCGTGGTCAGGAAACCATGCAATTTAATCTAACCTTTGATTAAATAGGTGAGTGAATAATGGCGGTTAGGCATTCCGGTTTGTTTTTACCACAAAGAACTCAATGTCGGCGCCAAGGGCACAGAGGGCGACGTGGTATTATTGGGGCTCACAACAACCGATTTGCTTTAGATACTTAAGGTCTGTGGCACAGATGTTGCAAGGAATGCTTCAAATTTCTTATCATTGAGCTAGCATGAAATCAGAAAGAATCTTATTGTTGTTTGTTTTATTCCTGGTTCCTGGGCTGCGGGTGTTGGCGCAGACGCCTAAAACCACGGAATCGGAATACGAAAAGTATGTGCGTCAGCAGCAGGCCTCGTTCAATCGGTTTGCCGAAAAGCGGGCCCATGAAATGGATTCCTTGCGGCAGGCCGCCAACCGTGCCTTCAATGCCATGCTGCAAAAAGAATGGAAGGAAAGCAAAAGCAAAAAATTAATCTCACCTTATCCACAGCCCAAGCCGGTTGAGCCACCCAAAGCACCCGGAAAGAAACCGGCGGACAACATGCTAAAAGAGAGCAAAGAAGTTCAAAAGCAACGGGCTTCCGAACCAAAGCCGGTTCGGGAAAAAGAAGAAAAGCTAGAGCCAAAGCCGGCCTTACCCAAGCCAGACACCCTTCCGGCAGCCGAAAAAAACAAAAGGGAAGAAATCCCTGTTGTTCAGAAGCCTAAACCGGAATTGAAGCAAGAGGACGAGGAAAAGGGGGGAGAACGGCCGGAAGTCACGGTCCCTGCCGAGCCTAAGATACCGGAGGCTCCTCAAGGTGTAGATCAGCAAGATGAAGTGTTGGCCTTGGGCAGTTTGGGTTTAGAAAAGGCCTCTCCCTTTGGTTGGAACTGGTATATGCCCAGTGTGGCTCCGGGGTTTGAGGCTCCATCGGGAGCCATCAACGACAAAGTCATTGCAGCGGCATATGCTCAGTGGATTTCCCGCGATCAGGAACAGCTGTTGGGGTATTTTAAATTGAGTCAGAAGAAATTTAATCTTAACGATTGGGCTTTGCTTCTGCTGGTCCGCAAAGTCTCCGATAAATTGGGCTACAGCCGCACTCAGGCCTCGGTGTTCGAATGGTTTTACTTGACTCAGTTGGGCTACGATGCCATCTTGATGTATTCCGATCGAGAAGTAGTAACGGGGATTTGTTTTGCAGAAAAAGTATATGGTCGGTTTTTAGAGAAAGACGGTAAGCGGTATTCCATGCCGGATTGGGCTCCGGCCAAGCCTTATTATACCTATCAAAACCAAAATGCATACGCGTCTAAACCCATTGAGTTTAAGAATTTGGGCGCGGTTCAGATTGGGGAACAGGGAAAAGAGAGGCAATTTGATTTCAAGGTATTTGGAAATCAATACAGCATGCCGATTCGGTACAATGCCGAGCGGGTTCAATTGTATGCTTCCTTGCCGCAATCGGAGATTCCGTTCTACTTAAGCAATCGGGCGGCAGAGTCGTGGTTGTCGGAGGCGAACAGCCGGCGAATTGCGGCTGAGTTGAGTCGGTTGCCGCGGCCGATGGACAAGCTTCGTTTTTTGCATGCCATGGTATTGCAGGGCATACCCTATAAAACAGATCAAGAGCAATTTGGCAAGGAGAAATTTTGTTTAACAGAAGAGACCTTGCATTATCCATTTGCGGATTGCGAGGACCGGACCTTTCTATTGAATCGGTTGATTCAGACCTTCACCAATTGGAAGACGGTTGGGATTCGGTTTCCGAATCATTTGGCCTTGGCGGTGGAATTGGAGCCCGAAACGGGAATGGATGTGTTGAGGTACAAGGGGCGGAAGTGGGTGTATTGCGATCCGACGTATTTTGGTGCGGATGTAGGGCGTGTGCCGGCTCAGTATCAGCAGTCTGCTTGGGAGGCGGTGGAGTAATACTTTGGATTTGGGATACTAAATTCCCTCACCGTCGCCCCCAACTGCCCTTATCCAAACTTCGATACTGTATGGCCTCTGCAATATGGTGTTGTTCAATGGGTTCAGAATGTTCTAAATCTGCAATGCTTCGGGCCACCTTCAAGATTCGATCATAGGCTCGTGCCGACAACTGCAGTCGTGTCATGGCCAATTCCAATATACGCTTGCCTCCGGCATCGGGTTGACATTCCTGTCTGACCTGCGCCGGACTCATCTGTGCATTGTAATACACCTTTTTGTTGCTTCGGCGTTCCATACCAAAGAGTCGGGCCTTTACCACCCGTTCGCGCACGGTTTGACTGTTTTCTTGTACCGGCGCATCCATCAACTCCTTCAGTTCTACCGGTACAACCTCCAGCTGCATGTCGATCCGATCCATCAATGGTCCACTGATGCGGCCCAAATACCGATCAATCATGGGCTTTGGACATTCGCAAACTTTATGCGGATTGTTGTAATGCCCGCAGGGGCATGGGTTCATGGCGGCCACCAGCATAAATCCGGCCGGGAACGCCACGGTCATTTTTGAACGGCCAATCACAACCACACGGTCTTCCAGCGGCTGCCGCATGACCTCTAAGGCGGAGCGTTTAAATTCCGGAAGTTCATCCAGGAACAAAACTCCATGATGGGCCAATGAAATTTCTCCTGGTTTCGGCTGACTACCACCTCCGGTAAGGGCAATTTCAGAAATGGTGTGGTGGGGATTTCGGAAGGGGCGTTGCAACAGCAATCCGTTTTGCCCCTTGCCGATGGCTACGCTGTGGATTTGAGAAACCTCCAGGGCCTCTTCTCGTGTCATGGGTGGCAAAATGCCGGGCAGGCGCTTGGCCAGCATGGTTTTTCCTCCCCCCGGCGGACCAATCATGATGAGGTTGTGCCCCCCTGCCGCAGCCACCTCCATGGCTCTTTTTAAGCCTTGCTGTCCTTTTACCTCTGAAAAATCGGGACCGAGATAGCTTTCTGATTCCAGAAACAGGGATTTTCCGGCTTGGATGGATGCGGGTTGCTGTCCCATTAATTCTTCGCACACCTGCCGTAAATTCCGGGCCGTTCTCAGTTCAATTTCATGAACTACGGCCGCTTCTTCCGCATTTTGATGGGGCAAAATAGCGGTTTTAAGTCCCAATTTGGCGGCCAATAAAGCCATGGGTAAGGCTCCACGAATGGGTAAGATGCTTCCATCTAGCGAGAGCTCGCCCATGATCAAACAATTTTTTAGTGGCTCTGCCGGAATTTGGCCTGAGGCAGCCAACATGCCCAATGCAATGGGTAAATCATAGGCTGCGCCTTCCTTCCGTATGTCGGCAGGGGCCATATTTACGGTGATTTTTTTCCCGGGGCGTTTAAACCCGCTGTGGTGCAGGGCCGCTTCAATTCTGCGTTCACTTTCTTTTACCGCATTGTCGGGCAGTCCAACCAGAAAAAACCGAAATCCATCGGCAGCATGTACTTCTAATGTAATGGGAATGGCTTCAATGCCATATAGCGCAGCCCCTGTAATTTTTACCAGCATAGCGAATTCGTTATAAGAACACGCCGGGGCAGCAGCGACACCTTCAAAGATACGCCTTAAAATTGTGGATTTCAACCCTAGGGATGGACGGAATAGAAATTTGCTCTCCGAATGCTTGCCAAATCAAAGAAAAATAGAATGGAGTTTGTGGAGTTTAGAGGAAACAGATTTTTCATCTACATGCGCCCCATGGGGGTGTGGATGGCACGTTGTCCGTTGCATTTGTAGGCACTGGCGCAGCCGGAAAACACAATTAGAACCAAAAGAAAGAGGGCAATTCGGAGTTTCATGGCTTTGATTTTTAGAGGTATATAAACCAAACGCAGCCCCGCTCCTGTTTCGTATGTTTTGTGTTTGATTGGTTGGAATCAAATTTCTAAAAGAGAAAAGTCCATTTCAGCAATCTAGCCCCAGCTTACATCAAGAATGCATTATTTATTGGTACTTGGAGGATTTTGTATTTCAGTAGAACGCCTTATTTTTTTAATTTTACCTAGAATAGAATTTAAATGGTTCGATATTTATTTTTGATGTTCCTTGGTATTTCAGGCGCAGTTCAATCGCAGGGCGTATTGATTGGGGGCAATTCACCGGCTCAGCCGGATTCATCGGCATTGTTGGAGTTGCGTACACAGAATCGGGGCTTTTTACCACCCCGATTGACAACGGCTCAACGCGATTCCATTGTTCAACCGGCTCCAGGCTTGCTGGTTTTCAATACCCAGACCAATTGCCTGAATTTTTACACCGGAACTTTTTGGTCGGAAGTCTGTGGAACCTGTCAACCGCAGCCGAGTCTAGCGGTAGCGGGTCTTCCCTCATCGCCTCAAATTACACAGTGGGACACTGTTTTTCAGGCCGATTTCAATACCAATCAAGTTCCTGCAAATGTGAGCATGGCCGGAACGGCGGTTGTTACCGGCGGTTTGCTTCAATTGACTCCCAATCAGTCCAACACGACGGGTCGGGTGGTGTTGCAGCATCCTTCTCCTTCGGCCAGTTCCGAGCGGTATGAGGTCTATTTTGATATGTTTCATGGTGGAGGCAGCGGTGCCGATGGACATACCGTGTATTTTGGCGATTCGCTTCAAATGCTCAATGTATTGAACAACAGTTCGGCCAGCCAATCTTTGGCCATAGATTTTTGTTCGTACAACAATTCCAGTTATTGCAACCGCATTAGTGTTAGTTACAACAACGTTCAATTGTCTTTTTCCCAGCCTTTTATTTGGCGGAATCAGACGGTTCCTGTAAAAATTGAATTGGATGCGGCGGGCTTAACCGGGGTTTGGATTAACAATGCCTTGGTATTGGGTCCTGTGGCTTTGCCTGCGGCTTGGTCCAGCACCAGCAAGGCCAGCTGGAAGTGGGGTTTTACAGGCTATTGTGGCGGATTGAATGATTTTCATCGCTTGGACAACATTCTGATTCGATGTGCCAGCAAATACCTTGTTAATTTATCGGCGACTCCGCCTCAGGTGGGAACAGGTACATGGTCGGTGGTGTCAGGGTTGAACGGACAATTGGGAAATCCTAGCCAAGCCAACAGTTCATTTGCCGGTGATGTGGGTGAGCCGTATGTGTTGGAATGGCAGGTGAGCAATACCTGTGGGAGTAGTTTGGACAGTTTGACGGTTGGGTTTTGAGGGGTGCTTAGTAGGATTTAGTTTGGGTTTTGATTTTAATTCCCATTGGTTGAGAAAAACTTGACAGTTTTTTGCCAATTCAAAATTTTCGAAGTCACCAATCCTCCTCTAATGGATTTTCTTGGTTTTTAAATGAAAATTTAATGCTATTGCAATAATCATGAATCGAAGCAATTAGTTCTCTAAATGGCTTTTCCA
>JAQCBQ010000029.1 GCA_027621385.1 Bacteroidota bacterium
GGTCCAGGAAATGGAGGCCGTTGTTCCTGTCAGCGAACCGGCCTGTAGGTTGAAGGTTTGGGTGGAGGGGGCGGTGCAGGGGGGCGGATTTCCTCCAATAACATTAAAGGCAGTATTGGGGAAATTAATGGTGGAACTGCCTGTCGTTAGATTGGCTGTACAAGCGGATGAAGGCGGAAAATTCTGGTCGGTTCCAATCCTAGACCATGTTCCATTGGCATTGGTATAGGTTGAATACACCCAATTCAATACCGAAGAAACATTGGGATTGCAGGTTTGATTGTTGCTGTATTCTACGGCCACCAGCAGGTGGTTGTTTGCAGGATCGGTATAGGTGAAATTATTGACATCAAAGGCATTTACGTATTGCCCTTGAATCTGCTGCACAGAAACTGCAGCTTGATACACTTGTGTAGCGCCAGAAATTAGAGTGGTCCAGACATTTGATCCGGTCACAGGATTGGAATTCACTTCCCGGAAATAAATGGTCAGGTTCCCGGTTGGAGTTACAGTGGTGGTTCCTCCGGCTTTAAAGGAAATTTTATCTATAATCGTTCCTGGCGTAAAGCCCGAAGCGGCCATTAAGGCCTTATTGTACACAAAAACGGTCCTAGAGCAGGTTGCAAGCCGACATCCGTTCAGTGTATTGGTCCACACGGCCATTGGAATTCCAACACCGGTGGTAGAACTGCCACCGGAAGACACGCCCTGCACCGGGTTATCATCTCCCACCACAATACTTTGTGCATTCAAAGGCTCCAAAAGAGATAGCAAGCAGACAAAAAAGAAAAACAAAAAGCGGTGAACAGAAAAAAATGGATGCATACAATAAGGGGCCTGGCGGTGAAAAATCCGGATTCAAAGTGGAAAACTACAAAAAAAGAAGATGGGGCAATGCCATCTTTTAATGAATGGTTTGCGTCCCTTTAAGAGTGGCTAAAAACGGGGTTGATTTCCGAAAAATCAGGTTTTTTGCTTCTTTTTCTTTGCTGAGGGGAACAGCACATTATTCAAAATCAAACGATAGCCCGGTGAATTGGGGTGCAGGGCCAAATCGGTGGGGGGGTCGCCAACCAAATGCTGGTAGTCTTCAGGGTCGTGTCCTCCGTAAAAGGTCCAAAATCCACGACCAAATTCCCCGTGGATGTACCTCACTTCGTTGGCCTCTTTGGTTTCGCCCATAACAAGGACCGAGGGTTTTAGTACGGCACGGTTGAACGCCGTAGTTTGGCCCATAAATCCATAAATCACCTGCATGTGGTTTTGAGTCAGCATGCTGGGAATGGGGTCCCATTTGGCAGAAAACTCGAACAAGGTGAAAAAATCCAGCTCTTTCTTCATGCGTCGAAAATTGGTGTTATCGATGTTGGAGTATTCGTATTCGGCAGGATTCAACGACAACCGAAAATCCTTGAAGGCAAAGGTGTTTTCAAAATTCAATTTGGATTGAGCATGAGGATCCATGCGGTCGCCGTCAAACATAGATTCGCAAATATCGACGCCTTCAGCCGCCAGTGCGATGTCGTAGGAATCTGTTGCCGAACACATGGCAAAAAGATAGCCTCCGCCGGCTGTAAAATCTCTGATTTTTCTGGCCACTGCGCCCTTTAAATCAGACACCTTTTTAAACCCAAGTTCCCGAGCCAGCGATTCGCTGCTGCGTACTTGTTCCATGTACCAAGGGGCTCCTCGGTATGCAGCCCAGAACCGTCCATACTGACCGGTAAAGTCTTCATGATGCAAATGAAGCCAATCGTAGGTACTTAGCTTCCCTCCTATCGCTTCCTTGTCGTACACAATGTCGTACGGAATTTCTGCATAGGTCAAAACCAAGGTTACGGCATCATCCCAGGGTTGTTTATCGGGGGGAGAATAGACGGCAATTTTAGGGCGCTTTTCCAGTTTAACGGCATCCATGTTTACGTCGGGTGCTGAAAGCTGCGACAAGATAGCTGTGCTTTGGGCATCGGCAATCACCTCATAACTCACTCCCCTGATTTTGCATTCTTCAATAAATTCAGAGGTTGATTTAAACATAAACGAGCCGCCTCTGTAATTCAGCAGCCAATAGGCATCCACCTCATAGCCGAGTACCCAGTAGGTCAATCCATAGGCTTTTAAATGATTCCGTTGGGCTTTGTCCATTGGAATCAAGAGATAGGAGGCCTGCAAGGGTAGCATCAGCATTCCGACATATAAGGCCAGGAGCATCCCTAATTTTTTCATTGTAGCTTTGAACGAAAACATGAGATTCAGGGTTGCAATCATATTAAAAAGGTACCTCAAAATCGTCTAAACCGGCTTGGTCGTCGTTCATTTTACTGGGCTTAGTCACCGTGCTAAAGGAGGATGGGTCTGGAGGTGTTCTGGGCATTCCAATTCCCAAACCAAATCCATCGGCCTCATCGTCATTTTCAAAACGAACCTGTTCTTTGATGAACTTCATTTGGATTTCGGCGGTGGCTCCATTCCGGTGCTTCGCTACGATGAGGTATGCTTTTCCAGCTAAGGAATTGCCTTCTGCCGTTTCCATAACGCCGTAATATTCAGGACGGTATAAAAAGCAGACCAAATCGGCATCTTGTTCGATGGCTCCGGACTCGCGCAAATCTGAAAGTTGAGGTTTCTTTTCGCCTGGTCGACTTTCAACGGCACGACTAAGCTGAGACAAGGCAATGATAGGAATCTTAAGTTCTTTGGCAATGGCTTTTAATGACCTGGAGATGGTGGAAATTTCCTGTTCCCGCATGCCCTTAATATCGTTGCCGGCGCTCATCAGCTGCAGGTAGTCAATCACAATCATTCCAATGTTGGAATGTTGTTTTAGCCTTCGTGCAATGGCTCTGAATTCAAAAATGGAGAGGCCGGGAGTATCGTTGATGAAAATTTGGGCTTCGGCCAGGTCGTTCAATTTGCTGTTGAGTCGTTCCCAATCAGATTCATTGAGGTTTCCCCTGCGCAGCTTTTCTTGTGAGATTCCTGTTTCGGCTGAAATTAAACGATTGACCAATTGCAGCGCCCCCATTTCAAGGGAAAATACGGCCACGGGAATCTTAAAATCCACCGAGGCATTACGGGCCATTGTTAGGGCAAAGGCAGTTTTACCCATGGCGGGGCGGGCGGCCAAGATGATTAAATCAGCAGGTTGCCAACCGCCCGTCAATTCATCCAGCTTTTGAAATCCGGTGGCGACTCCGTTGATCGGAGATTGATGGGCTTGGGCCGTTTCAATTTGTTTCAAGGCGTCGGTAATCAAATGGCTCATCGATTCTGCATTTCTGCGGATGTTTCCCTGTGCCACATCAAATAAACTTTTCTCGGCCATGTCCAGCAAATCAAAAACATCTGAAGTGTCTTCAAAGGCCTCCTGGCTTACCTGCGATGAAATGCGAATCAGTTCGCGCTTAATGTACTTTTCAATTACAATCCGGGCATGAAATTCAATGTTGGCTGCCGAGCCCACTCGGCTGGTCAATTCACTAATGTAATAGGCTCCCCCGGCAAGTTCAAGATTCCCCTGTTCGCTCAATTCTGAGGTCACCGTCAACATATCAATCGGTTCCGACTTTTGAAACAAGGTTTGAATGGCCTGATAAATAACTTGATGCGAAGGCTTGTAAAACACCTCAGGCCGTAAAATATCAATCACCGCTGTTAATGCGTCCTTTTCCAACATTAAAGCCCCCAAAACAGCGATTTCTAAATCAGGAGCCTGAGGGGGTAATTTACCCAAATCACTCATTTGCAACGGGGCATTTTTGGGTTTGGTGCGCGAATTCGGTTTGTTGTTGTTAACTGTGCTCATAATATGAATACAAAAATAGGGTGCAAATTAGGGCAATGGGGAATTACTTTTCAATACTTTGTTCAAAACGGTGGAAATGGAAAAAATGTAAGCTAAATAATTATTCTTAAAAACAAGCATAACATCTTGTTTTACAATTTATTAGTTATAAATATCGATTCGAAGATTGATTCTAAACAACCTTGAATTTTGTTGAAAACCTAGCGCTTCATTAGCGTATAATCACCCTTGACAATTCGGCAGCAAACCGCGCAATCAGTTGCTGATTCCGGTGGATCTCGGCTAGAATTTCAAGTTCAGTGGCGGTACGTTGAGCTTGAGCTTCAGGGTCTGCTTCCTTTGGCTCTTGCTGAAGATTCTTTAGGCGCTCTCGACCCAAATCGGCGCGCTCCAGAAGAACATTCATTTTTACGGTAATAAGAATATGCGTCAATGTTTTTCTTAGCAGGGTATCTTCCTTATCGGTAAGGATATTGTGGCGCTCTTCCCAATACTGACTCAATTGATAGGGCGTATGCAAAAAATCAAGTGCGGCATTTCGAACGGCTTCCAATTCGTGTCCGATAAATATCCCATGAAGGTCACCCCATCGCCCGTCTTCATCGATTTCATCGAGTGTTAATAAGAATTGCTGAGCCAGTGGATTGGGCAATTGGATGTCGTCTTTAGCCAGCTCATCTAAAACAAAGGTGAGGGCTTTGCATGGCTCTTCCCCCTCTGCATCGGAAAAATAAATATCATGGTTTCCATACAGAACTGAAAGGCGGACCAATTCCATTTGTGCTGTATCGTGCTGAACCTGTTTGTGGCTTTTTGCCGGTTCGGGAATTGAGCCTGGTTCTGAATCAGCAGTTCCCTGCTGTTCCTCGGCCTCTGGATTGGCCTCATTGATTTCCGGCTTTTTCCGCTCGGCAATTCGTTTTCGAATCCGTTTATTGATTTCAGAAACCAGCATTTCTTCCGGGACATCCATGCGTTGAGCGCAGTCCTGAACCAACGTCAGCCGTGTGAAATTATCTCGAATCAGAGCTAAACTATCGGCCATTTGACGCAGCACTTCCGCCTTTTTTAATGGGTCTGCTCCGGCCTCTCTCATCAAAATATTGGCCTTAAAGGCCAGAAAATTTTGAGCTTGTTCCTGCAAAAATGCCTTCAGGGCCTCGGTATCTGTTTTACGGGCGAAAGAATCCGGGTCATCTCCGTCGGGAAACAACACCACCCGCACCTCCATTCCTTCTTCCAAAAGCATATCAATGCCTCTAAAGCTGGCGTTAATGCCGGCAGCATCTCCGTCGTACAGTAGAGTTACTTTTTTTGTAAATCGGCGAACAATCCGAATTTGCTCGGAGGTCAGGCTGGTTCCACTGCTGGAAACCACATTGGGAATGCCGGCCTGGAATAAGGAAATAACATCGGTATAGCCTTCTACCAAATAGCATTCATCTTCTTTAATGATGCTCTGTTTGGCTTGAAACAAACCATAGAGCACCTCCCGCTTTTGATAAATTTCAGATTCGGGACTGTTGATGTACTTGGGTGAGTTTTCTTTTTTAACCAAATATCGTCCACCAAACCCAAGTACGCGCCCGCTGGTTCCCAGAATAGGGAACATAACCCGTTCTCGGAACACATCTGTTTTCCGTTCCGATTTTGATATCAAACCCAGGGTTTGCAGATACTCTTCTTTGTACCCCTTTTCTTTGGCAAAATCGCCAAGCCCTGTCCAGCTTTTTGGAGCATAGCCCAATCGAAAGGTCCGAATTATTTCATCGGTAAAGCCGCGTTCTCTAAAATAAGAGAGTGCAGCAATTTGGCCTTCTTCCGTTTCCCACATTTGCTCCTGAAACCATTGGGCCACCACTTCATTGACTTGAAAGAGGGTTTCTTTAATCTGAGCCTGTTCTTGTTCTTCCGGACTTTGTTCCCGTTCCTCTATCTCGATTCCGTATTTGCCGGCCAGTTTGCGTATGGCATCGGGGTAAGAAAGTTGGTCAATATCCATTAAAAACCGAAGTGAATCTCCGGCCTTTCCACATCCAAAGCATTTGTAAATTCCTTTGGCCGGTGAAACCGAAAACGAAGGACTTTTTTCGTTATGAAAGGGACAAAGACCGATTAAATTTGAACCTCTTCGGCGTAGCCGCACAAAATCCCCAACCACCTCTTCTATTCGAGCAGCATCGCGAACACGCTGTATGGTATCGGGTGTTATCATAAGGAAAATCGAGTTGGATTTCAGGGAATGCATCTGCGATCCCTTTCCGACGACTTAATAACAAATTTACCAATTAGTATGGGGCAACGGCAAGATGTTAATAAAAAAAGGCCGCTGAAACGCTTCAGCGGCCTTTAAAAAGAATATGAAAGGCATTAATGCTTCAGCACGCGGGTAGTCCAAACCTGACTTCCTTCGCGGATAGATACTACATAGGTACCTGCGCTCAACGTTGTTAGGTTCAACTGAACCGCTTGACCTGCATTCTGAATGGATTCAGAACGTTGAACCCGACCACTCAGGTCTGATACTTCAATTCTAGCCGATTCAATGGCATTGGGGATGTGAATTAACACCAATCCTTCAGTCGGATTCGGATACAACTCAAATCCGGCTTCAAGAGCATCAAGGCCAACGTTTACCACATTGATGGTTTGGCTGGATGTTTTGATGTTGCCGCAGGTATCTGTAACTGTTAGGGTAACCGTATAGGTTCCTGTTTGGCTATACAGGTGAACGGGGTCTACGTCTGAGCTGGTATTTCCATCACCAAAATCCCATGAATATGTGGCTCCTGTTCCAGTAGAGGTATTTGTAAACAGGTAGGTCATAAAGGAATTGGTATAGCTAAACGAGGCGGTGGGCAATGGATAGTCAAATACTTCGATTGTATCTACACCCGAGTTGCAAGAGCCTACCAAGAAGAGCTCATAAATACCGGCTTGAGTAACCGTAATGGTCGGCGTATTTTCAAATGTGCTCCAGAAATAGGTTCCGGGGCCCACAGAAGATTGGCCTAAAACCACACTGTCGTTGTCGCATTTGTACACATCGGGGCCTAAGCTGAAGATGGTTGCATTGAAGAATTCATCGGCACCGATATCTGGAGTCATCATGTTTCTGATTTCACCGTCCACATCATGGGTATATCCCAGTGGGGTACCATTGCCATCTAAACTCAGATTACAGGTATGATAATCGTCCCATGCGCTAAATTGAGGGTTCACCGCAACTGAGTTCATATCCAAACCGGTCGCATTTTTCCATGCACCCAAGTTGGCATATCCCAAATTGCCCATGGCTCCAATGAAAGGACCCGGGGTGTACAGGTTGTTGTAGTTCGACAATCCAACAAACAAGGCATTGTTGCTGATGTAAGGGATACCCTGAACCCGACAAGCCAAATTGTTGTTGCGGGAGCGAACATTGCTACCTGCATTCACAAATAAGCCGCCACTGAACTGGTCGCCATTGCGTACAATACAGGTGTTGTGGTCGATATCAATATTCACCATGTCATCAACCACAATGGCATAAACGGCAGCAACTACGCCGCTGTCTCCAATCATAACCGCATTGTTGTAAATGCGGCTTGGCACATTATTGGAACCTGCTCCTTGTGATAAATAAATACCATAGGTAGGCCAGCTTCCGCCGGCTTCAATCACATTGGATGCCAAGCGCATTCCCGGACCGGCAAAGTTGGTGCGAATACCCATGGAAGTACCCGAGAAGGTAGAATTTCCAATAATGGTATTGCCCTCAACCAACAAGCTATCTTGATAGTCAATTTCCATACCCATAAAGGCTTGACGGGTAAGTACGTTACCGGTGATTTGGGTGCCCAACTCTGCAGCGCCATTCCCGGTGGCTCCTTTGTAGAAGATGCCATAGGATCCACCTTCAATTCGGTTGTTTGAAATGGTGTTGTAGCTGTCTCCACCACTGTTAATATCAGAAACTACAGCGGCCACCAAATTACTGGTAGACAGCCCAACGGTATCTCCAACAATATAGCAACGGGTTAAGGTATTATGAGTAGCTCGATTTCTAAAGTCAACTACCCGGCCTGTAGAACCCCCGCTTTCTGAAATCGTCAGAGCCTCCAGGGTAACATAATCAACCCCATTAAAGCGAACGGTGTAATTCGCATTGGTAAAGGTAGAGGTGAAGTCAATTTGAACCGCCAAGGAATCGTTGGCCTGAGAACGATACGTTACGGTATTCACAGAAGATGCTCCTGGAATTTCTGTCATGTCAACTTGTTCACTATACAAACCGCTCACTGCTTCTACCAATACAGCAGTACAAATGCCTCTGGCCTCTAGGGTATCGGCAGCTTCACTGAATGAAACGAAGTTGGTTCCACCGGAAGGCAAGGAGGGATTGATGGTAAAGTTGCCACTTAATCCTTCAAACACACTCACATCCACCGAGTCGTTCGTTGTATTTTGATCGGCCACTCCATTTGGTAAGGTAGTCCAAGCTTCAATTTGATAGGTCTGACCTGTATTGAAGTTGAAGTTGCCCAAGGTTACCTGAGTGGTACCTCCAATTTGCAGGTTCAACCCAGTAACTGAAACGGGAGTTTGAACAGCTCCGTTTACACTCCAGTTTACATCTACAGAAGTCAGGTTGTTTAACCCATTGTTGCGCACACGTGCTTCTACCGACTGACTTCCTGCACAGAAGAATGAACTTGGATTAACCATAGCGGTTACTCCTGCATCATCATTGAAAATGGTGAATTCAATTGCTCCTGGATCGGGCGTGTTGGTCCGGGCAATTCCGTTGTAATCGGTAGGTACTGTTGCCAATACATCTGTACCCATGTTTTCAATGCCTAGGGCGGTTGGCTTAAAGTTGCCGTTGGCCGCATCTAAAAACAAAGGATCTGTGCTCACGGAATTCTGGTCGCGGTTAGAGGCGTTCACAAAATTCTGAAGGGTTGGAGTTATGGTTCCAAAGTAACCAAAGTAAGGTGTACCATCGGTAGCATTCACGAAAATATCATTGTAATCGGAAGAGTCCAATGCTGTGACAGAACTATTGTAGAAACCATACTTGGTTCCTGTACCTGTCCGGCTAACCTGAACAATGTTGTTCAGAAAATCCGAACCGGTTCCTGTGCCGGTAGCAAAAACACCATAGGTGGTGCCACTTGGGCTGGCAGCGTCATCCAATACTACAGTATTGTGCAAAATCCGATTAAATTGAGCGCCAGATACGTATAGCCCGTATTGCGATCCATGGTTATTAAACGCATGAACCAAGTTGTTTGACACCACACTTTCTCGCCCTGCGACTCCGTCACCCAACACATAAATTCCATAGGCTGTATTGGTAAATCCACCCTGATTGCCCGAAGGCTGATACACCCGGTTGCCACTAAAATTGGAACTTAGAATATTTCCGGTTGTGTACAATCCATAGAACGTGGTGATGTTGCTCATGTTCTCTCGACCCAGTTCATTCCCTACGAAGGTCAATGAATCGGCATTGCTAATGAACGACATATAAAGGTAGTGGTCAACAAAACGGTTGTTGGCAATTCTGTTGCCCACATTACCCAAGCCGCCTGTCAATCCGTTCATACGTACTCCATAATATGGACCTCCGCTAGGCCCCCCTTTAAACACACTGTTTTCTACCGCACAATAGCGCGCTGAGATGCCGCTGGTGCTGGTGCTGGTAGAAGAACCGCTGAACAACAAACCGGTAGAGTTTGCCGAGCTGGTGCCAACAATCGCAGATAAATCGGCTGTTACATAGCGTACTGTATCGAACTGGTTATCGCCCGTAAACAACACTCCAAAACCATAGGCTGGATCTGTACCGATTAAGGTAAGGCTATCTAAGGTAACGTACCTGGCTCCTTCAAATTTTACCAAATGGCGGGAAGCTGCGTTCGGAGCGAAAGTCAACACGCCTCCTTGGCCATGAATGTACAAGTAGTTTGTAGCGCTGATGCCCGGATACAAATTGAAATCCAATTGTTCTGTCAATGTATCGTTTGGATTCACGAATACATCCACAGGGCCACAAAGACCACCTTGCAACAACACCTGTTGCATATCGGCCCAAGTATTAAAGTTGGTGCCGGCAGTGGGTTGGGTTCCATCTAAGGTATAGACTCCCGCTAAACCACCATACAAGGCGGAGGTCACCGTATCATTGATTGTAAACGGATCTGGTACACCATTGGGGTTGAACGAATAGGCTTGAAAAGTAAGCAAACCTGTTCCAGATAGCGGATAAGTCCCTAAGAAAACGGCACTATCTGAACCTGCAGGAAGGTTCATACCGGTTAGAGAAACCGTCCCTTGAGAGACCCCATTGACACTCCAGGCCACATCAACAGAGTTTAGGGTATTGGAGCCATTGTTCAGCAAACGGACAAAAACAGAATCGTTTCCTGGGCAATAATTGGCCCCGGGATTGATAAATTGAGGAACGGCCGCCTCATTGGGTGCTCCGGCAAATTCCCAAGCTCCTGGGTCTGGAAGGGCTCCACGAACCAATCCCAAAATATCTGTAGGCACAAAACCTCCGGTATTTAATCCCATGTTGTTCATTCCGGGCGATTGAGGCTGGAAGTCCCCAATACCTGGATTGGTAAAGACAGGGTCGTAGGTATTGCTTTGAGTTTCATGCACATTACCGGTAGCCGCAGAAAAAGCCGCCCGGGTTGCATGTTGGGTGGCATTGTAATACCCGTAATAATTGGTGCCGTTGGACTGAATATACAAGTTGTTGTTGTTCAAGGTATTTACAAAGGCTCCAGAGGAGGAAAAATACATTCCATATGTGATACCTGTACTGGTCCGGGTAATGGAAACTACGTTATTTATCACATCGGTTCCAACCATGCTACCTGACACATACAAACCATACGTAGTGCTTGAAGAAGTCGTGGTAGTGGCATCCAAAGACACGGTGTTGTGGGCAACCCTGTGATTTTCAGGCGAAGACATATAAATGCCATATTGAGTACCATTGGTATTAAAATCGTAAATCACGTTATTGGCAACCACACTTTCATTGCCCGCAGGAGCATCTCCCAACAGGTAAATTCCATAGGCAATGGAAGTCATATTGGAGGTTCCTTCCGGTTTGAAAATTCGATTCCGCTCAATTCGAACTCCCCCAACAGCACCCGTATTGTAGATGCCATAAAATGTGGTAGTTGCTGTTTTGGTTGGGCGATGACAGGTGTTGTCATAAACCTTTAACCCCTCAATGGATGTGGTATAAATGGAATAGAAATAGGCATCCCGCACGTCATTGCCCTCAATCAATAAGTTGGCAGAGCCATTGGCCGTGCTGCCCGCAGCTGCAATACCATAATACGGCCCACCTGTGGTCGTCCGACCAATGATGGTATTACCAATAATGGCACAATCTGTACAGTTATTTCCTGTGGACAATGGAGAGGTTAGCGTAGAGGTTAGGGTTACTCCCACCGAGTTGGTAGATGTGGTTGAACTTACCGAGCTGATATCTACCGTACAGTTCCGCAGGGTATCGTTACTGGCGCTTCCACTATACACCACTCCCCAACCAAAGGTTGCGTTCAGGGAGCGAATGGTCAAATCTTCCAGCGTAACGAACGAGGCCCCATTGAACCGAACCACAAATCGACTGGAGGTATTCGCATTAAAATCAAGAATGCTGTTGTTGCCATGAATGTTTATCCGATTGGTTTGGCTGGCACCCGGAATGGAGTTGAAGGTAACCTGCTCGGTAAACGTACCTCCGCTCATTACATTCACATCCACCGGACCACACACACCATAGGTGCTGAGCGCGGAGGCCAAATCCGTAAAGTTATTGAAGTTCGTGCCTGAAGTCGGCAAGGTGTTGTCTACGGTGTAAACCCCGGTTAATGAAGGTACCCAAGACTGAACCAGGGTGTCGTTTGAATTGATGGTGTCTAAGCCACCATTCGGAGCACTGGTCCAAACCTTAACCGTTGTTGATTGCCCGGCAACAAAGTTGATTGAGCCCAAATTAATGTTGGTGGTGTACGATCCATTCCCGGTAATGGTATCCAACAACTGAGAAACGGGAATGGGAGGCTGTGGAACACCGTTCAACTCCCAATTTAAGGTAAGAGATGAAATTTGGTTGGTGCCAAAGTTTCCTATTGTAGCTGAAACCGTCTGAGGTCCGGGACAAACCAAAGTTGGATTGATGGACATCATTGCTGCATTGTTAAATCCATTCTGCGCCACCCGGTACCGAACCCCTCCATTAAATTGACGGGGATGGTTTGTAGGGTTGGGGGCACTTCCTCCGTATCCTACATTGGTTCCGGTTTCAATGCCCACCGTGCCATCGGTGAAAAACGATTGTCCGCCGCTGTAGGTGGTGTACACCGTACTAGGCCCACTCACCGCAAACCCGTAGGTTTGCCCCGGATTCATGAATAAATTCACCGGAATGGGAATGGCCTGCAAGATAGGATTGGTTGTACCTGTTCCAAGATTCACCAAATTGGCAGTACCTAGGGAAACCCAACCGTTGGCAGGAGTAATGGTCGGAGCCCCATTGATGGGCACCGGATTGTACCACAACTCAACCACCCCCGCTCCATAAAAAGCACACAAAATGGTGTCGATAATCACGGGAGTATTTGATACACTTACGTTAAACGTGACACCACTTGATCCATTGCCCCCGGCTAAAGGCGGAACGGTCACTACTGTGTTACTCTGCGCCTGTACACTTCCAGATAACAGAAGAACAACCGCGAAAAAGGCAAATAACAGTTTTTTCATGATTTGATAATTGAAGGTTAAAGGTACAATTTCTTTCGCAGCACAATCACCTCCGAAATAAAATTTTAAATGTCGATACCGTTCTGACTAAAAAGAGGTTAGGAAAATCCTTTTGGATAAATACAAAGGTGGCCGGAATGTGGCTTTTTGTTTTATAGCCCATTTACAAGTACCACCCTCTTTCGTATAAATCAAGCCTTGTCCGGCTGATGATCGACCAACATCGTTCTCATCAAAAAACGAATACTTCTTATTCCTTCATATCTTTGGGAAATTAACATTTATTTTCGGTTTTTTTGGGTAATTTTCACCACAAGTCACTGTGCACATGGCTACCTTTGTGTTTTAGCTTATGAGAAAAAAAATCGGATTTGGCCTGTTCATGTTTGCAGCCACCTTCGCCGGCATTGGTGTTTGGCTTTGGAATAAACCCCACCGCAATCTCAGCGAAGAGACCGCTTCCTTTTCAGGTACTTCAGAGGAACTGTTTGACCATATTTCTTCCCTGAACGATTCAGGAAGGTTGGCTCTTATCAATTCAACCATTGAACTTGAAGGTGCTGTTTTAGAGTTTAGTAAAACCGATGATTCTACAGCCACTGTCAAGTTGGCCTCCTCAAAAACGGATGTGATTTGCACCTTTAACAGTGCTGAGGTCGAGCGCATTCCCGCCCTTATGCCCAATCAACCCATTCACATTCGAGGCATTTACACCGGATTTGAAGAAGGACTGCCTGGTTTCGATATGCTCCCCACCATTACGTTAAATCGATGCATCTTGTTGGATGCCGCAACCGAGTCCAATTAACCACCAATGAAAAGAATAGCCGCAGCTCATTTCCTTTTTTTGCTGGCCTTTGTTTTTTCAATGGGCTGCAAACACGAACTGCCCGAACCTCCCCCTGAAAATTGCGACCCGAATAAGGTTTACTTTTCTAAAGATATTGCTCCCCTACTCCTAAGCAATTGCGCCATGCCCGGCTGCCACGATGCGGCTACTTCTGCTGATGGTGTTAATTTAAGCAGCTACGAAGCCCTAATAAACAGCGGAATCATCAACACCAACGCCCCCTTCAATGGAGATTTTTGGGAGGTGCTGACAGAAACCGATCCCGATAAACGCATGCCCCCCTCCGGACCCTTGTCCCAATCTCAACTCGACTTAATCCAAGATTGGCTCTCTCAAGGTGCTCCAAATTCAATCTGCATCGAAGGCTGCGATACCACCCAATTTACATGGACAGGTAGCATTCAACCCATCATTCAAACCAAATGCCTGGGCTGCCACAATGCCACTACCCAAAACGGAGGCATCAATTTAAGCAGCTATGCACAGGTTAAAACCATCGCCCTGAATGGCTTGCTGTACAACGCAGTTACCGGAAGCGCCGGCGTTCAGCAAATGCCCCCAGCCAATCCCCTAAGCGCCTGCGAAAATTCCCAAATTCAACAATGGATTCAAGCCGGAGCTCCTGAAAACTAAATACAAATCTTATACCCCAACCCCATGAACAAATTGCTCATTTTTACCCTTGCTTTTGGTGTTTTTACACAGGCTAGTGCACAAAAATTTATGACCAAAACAGGTCAGGTTTCCTTTTTCTCTGATGCAGCCCTCGAAGACATTTCTGCTGTGAACAAGCAAGCCTTGGCTGCCGTCGATTTAGATAAAGCTGAAGTGGCCTTTGTGGTTCAAATTCGCGGATTTGAATTTGAAAAAGCTTTGATGCAAGAACATTTTAATGAAAATTACATGCACTCGGATAAATTTCCAAGTTCAAAATTCAGCGGTACTTTTCAAAAGGCCACAGCCATTACCTGGCCCGGAACGCATGAGGTTGAACTTGTTGGTAAATTAACCATTCATGGGGTCACTAAAGATGTACGAGTGCCGGCCACTCTGGCTGTTAAAGGAGAAGAGGCTCTATTGAACGCCAAATTCAAGGTTAAACTGGCGGATTATGGCATCAAAAACGACAAGGCCAATAGCATCTCTGAAATCATTGAAATCACGGTTAAAACTCCGATGAAAAAATCATGAAAGGGGGAATCGCCATTGGATTTTTGCTGGTTATTCTAAGCAGTTGCTATTACGACAAGGCCGAGGAATTGTACCCGCCCGGCAATTGCGACACGTTGACTGTAGGCTGGAATTCTTCGGTCAAACCGGTGCTTCAAAGCAAGTGCTATGGCTGCCACAACGCGGCCTCGGCCAATGTATCGGGAGCCGGAATCGCGCTAGAGCCCTATTCCAATCTGCAATCTTACCTAAATTCGAATGCAAATCGGTTTTTGGGTGCCATTGAACACGGTTCCGGTTATTCGCCCATGCCCAAAGGCGGTGGCAAGCTGTCGGATTGCGAACTCCTTCAAATCAACCAGTGGATTGCCTCTGGCTATCCTGAAAACTAAGCATCATGCGCGCTCTTGCTCTTTTATTATTGTTGGCTGCTTCTTGGTCGGCCCATGCCCAAGGATTGCTGGATGAACTGGAAACAGAAGCCCCAAAATCCAAAGAATTCACCATCGCCACCTTCAAAGCTCCACGCATTATTCAAGGGCACTCGGTCGAAATGCCAGCCAAAGGAGAGCTTTTATTCATTATTCAGCACCGCTTTGGCCGCGTCAATACTGGTTTTTACGAGCTGTTTGGCTGGGATCAGGCCTCCATCCGAATTGGTCTAGAGTACACCCTTCCCTTCTCCGATCGATTTAACATTGGTTTCGGTCGCAGTTCGTACGGAAAAACCTGGGATTTTTTCAGCAAAACCAAATTGTTGAAGCAAGCCAAAGGCGGAAGTCCCATCAGCTTAAGTTGGGTGTCAACGCTGGCCATCAATGGGCTGGATTGGCCCAATCCAAATCAAGAAAATTACTTTACGTCCCGAATGGCGTATACGCACCAGCTGTTGCTGGCCCGCAAGTTCAATTCCTGGTTTTCTTTTCAATTAGCCCCAACCTTGGTGCATAAAAATTTAGTGCCCTTAAGCCAAGACCAGAACAGCTTTTTTGCCTTGGGCATGGGCGGGCGCGTCAAAGTGTCCAACCGGGTTTCCATCAACGCCGAATACAGTTGGCTGCTGCCCGGGCAGCAAATTCCGCGCATCAACGGCTTAGAGCCACAAAATGCAATATCGCTGGGGGTGGACATCGAAACCGGAGGCCATGTTTTCCAGTTGCACATCACCAACACCCAAGCCATGTTCGACGTTGGCAGCATCGCTGAAACCACCGGCCGGCCAGAATTGGGCGACATCCACGTGGGCTTCAACATCACCCGCACCTTCTCGTTCAAGCGGCACTAAAAGCCAATCTGCTGAATTTCAATGATGTATTGTTGAATTGGGGCGGCTAATCCGGCTATCGCGGGCAGTACGCAGTCGCCGGCACCGGCTGCAGTGGGCTGCCACGAGCTCCCAAGGTCGCTGTGGCAGTCCACGCAGCACGTGCCGCCGTCTTTGCGCGCTGCCCTGCTCTATCCGGGCCGCAATGCCCTCAGGCCCAATTGTCTTATAAAATGGAATCTTTTGTACCTTCCAATCACCAAATCTACCAACCATGAAAAAAGAACGGATTTTAGAGCATTTGGATGCGCCGGAAGAACTGGAACGCCTGTATAGATTTGATCGCAAGGGATTTATCCAGGCCTTTCAAGATTGGGCCGAAACGGCTCCCGAACACCCGGCTTTTGCCTTTTGGAAAGCCCGCATCGATTACAAACCAACACCAAGCCCCGTTCAACGGGAAGATTGGTTTTGGGTGATTGGGGCAGCTCTATTGAGCGGAATTGTGGTTCGCATTCCAGATATGTTTGATGTCAGTCCTGAATTTTTCTACCCCCGCAATATCAGCATTGCCATTATGCCCATACTCATGGCTTATTTTCTTAGACCCTCATTCAGCAATAGCCGATTTTGGATGATTCCCGCCCTGGGAGTAGCGCTGGCCACCCTCTACATCAATCTGCTGCCAGAATCTATGAATGAAGATGTGTTCTTCTTGGTTTGCCTTCACCTGCCTTTATTTATGTGGAGCCTTACTGGCGTTTCCTTTCTTGGCAAGGACTGGAAAAATTCAAAAAACCGCTTGGAATTTTTGAGGTTCAACGGCGATCTGCTCATCATGTCCACCTTGGTTTATCAGGCCGGGGGATTGCTTAGTCTGATTACCATCGGGCTTTTTGAACTTATTGAGTTTAGCATTGCCGATTGGTACTTTCGAAATGTGATGGTGATGGGGGCCGCGGCCATTCCATTGCTTAGCACCCATTGGGTACGCA
>JAQCBQ010000233.1 GCA_027621385.1 Bacteroidota bacterium
AGACCCGCAGAGCATACGCCTTGCCATACAAGAACTGTTGAGTTTGAGCCCTGAGGATTACCTTGAATTGAGGCGGGGCAGCAGAGAAATTCAACACCGCTTTTTTCAAGATGAGGTAAATTATGCACGCTTGGGAGCTCAACTTCAGGGGCAGGAATTTTTAGATTGCAGGAATGAATCAGAGCCGACCGACATTGGTATTGTTTCGGTGGGGACGGGGAACACAGATGTTTGGTTGCAGTTGTTTCGAGACAAGGGGCTTAGTGCCAAAGCCTTGAGTCGGGCCGAGCAGGTGGAAAGCTGCAGGGCCTTGGTTTTGCCGGGCGTGGGGCATTTTGATGCCGCCATGTCTCGCTTAAACGAGCCCGAATTAAAGGCAGCCTTGAACCGGCATCATGCAGCAAAAAAGCCCATTTTAGGCGTTTGTTTGGGGATGCAGTGCTTGATGGAGCGCAGCGAAGAGGGGCAGGAGCCCGGATTGGGCTGGATACCCGGGAAGGTGGTTTCTCTGAAAACCACAGCGGCAGAACAAGGGTTAACCTGGCCTCACATAGGCTGGGATTGGGTGTCAAGCACTGAGGGCGAGGCACTGGGCCGGTTTTATTTTACCCATGGGTATGCCTGTCAAGCCGAAGACAGCCGAAGCATTAGCCATGAATGTGCCTTTGGTCAGAGCAAAATAACCGTAGGATTAAAGGCCGGGCATATTCAGGGGTTTCAATTTCATCCGGAAAAAAGCCATGCCCAGGGGCGGAATTTGCTGCGAGAATGGCTGCAGGAGGCGGGGTTTGAACTGAAGCGCAATGTTGGTTCATTCCACAGCGAAACGGCAGCGCATAAAAGGAGCGATACCACCCTTTTTGTATTGGCCAGGGATTTCCCGTATGGGGTTTGTGAGCCCTATTTTGCTGCGGAATTGCAGGTCTTGGCCCAGCGCTTTCAGCGAATTGTGGTGTTCAATTACCATCCGGGACCGCGGTCGGAACAGCCCTTATTTGCGATGCCCGCGAATGTAGAGGTGGTGGATGTTTCGGCTGGCATGACCTTGCCGAATAAATTCAAGGCCGTATTGAAATCGGGATTGCCCCACCGTTTAAGTCGATTTTTGGGGGATTTGCCCGGGCCGCATCTGTTGGGAATTAAAACGGCCTTGGCTTACGAGGCCATGGCGGCCACGCTGGAGCAGAATGTACGGCGTGTACTGAAAGAAAAAGGCCTTGATTTGGATTCCGGCGTTTGGTATGCCTATTGGACCGATCATGCGGCCTATATGTTGGCCCTATGGATGCGCCGATCTTGGATATCGGTGTCGGGCAGTCGAACCCATGGTTCCGACATGTATGCCGAACGGCATCCCTTCCAATATTTGCCGCACCGGGCCTTTATTTTTTCTCAACTTAGTGCCATTGCCGTGAATTCTCGACATGGGTTGAATTACTTAAAGGCGCGCTACCCTGAATCGGAATCTCGATTTTGGCTGGCCCGTTTGGGGGTAAATCCTTCGGACTGGCATTCGGTAGCCTGGGGATTGCCCATTCGCTTGGCTTCTTTGGCGGCCCTCATCCCCATAAAAAATCTGGATTTGCTGTTGGATGTGCTGGATGAATGGGAAGGGCCGGCCTTGGAGTGGCATCATTTCGGCAAGCAGCCGGACAACGCCTACACCCATCGATTTATGAATCGGGCCAACGCAATTCAAGCCAAAAGGAATGGTCTGCGCATCCTGTTTCATGGCTATGTTGCCCCTGAGTTGATTTTAGACCGGTTGAAAGAACTGCAGATTCATGCATTGGTGAACAGCAGTAGGTATGAGGGCGTACCCGTTTCTCTTATGGAAGGGCTTTCCTTGGGATTGCCCTGCATTGCGCCTAAAATATTCGGAATACCCGATGTGGTGGAAAACGCTCACAGCGGCTATTTAGTTGAACCGGAAGACAAAAACAGCTTGGCAGAGGCCCTGAAAACCTTTGCCCAATTGAAGCAGGAGGAATACGATTCTTTTCGTAAAAAAGCCCGTCAGCTGCAGGAGCAGCGATTTTTAGCCGAAACCAACTATCAACGCCTGGCTGATTTGTGGATGCAATCTTAAAAAAGGAACTGCGCCGTATTCCTGTGCTGGGAATATTTGAAGGCGGACTTTGGAAAACAAAGGGTTTCCAAGCGCCCATTTATGTCGGTGACCCCATCAATGCCCTAAGGGTATTTAATGAAAAAGAAGCCGATGAAATCCTGCTGATGGGCTTCCGCCAAACCCTGCATGGCCGCGGACTGCCCAGGCAAATGCTGAGTAATTTGGCTGGGGAGGCTCAAATGCCTCTGGGGTATGGAGGAGGTATTGCCCATTTGGACGAGGTTAAATGGCTGATGGATACGGGATTTGAGAAGGTTGTTTTCAATACAGCGCTGGGGACACAGCCCGCCCTCATTGAGGGCAGTGCCGCCTTGATGGGCAGCAGTTCGGTGGTGGTCTCGCTCGATTACAGAAGGAATGCGAATGGGGTACGAACTTGCTTTACACATAGCGGAACGGTTCCCTTGGGTATGGAGCTTTCGGAAGCTGCCGTTTTTGCCGGGGGACTTGGGGCCGGAGAATTACTGGTGCATCATATAGAGGGCGATGGATTGTACCCCGGCTATGATTCGAGCGCCTTGGACCTGCTGGCTACCACCACAGATTTACCTTTGGTTTTGGCTGGGGGATGTCGGGGAAAACTTGATTTTTCGGACGAGTCGTTGGCAACGGCCTCAGGCCTTGCGGCCTCTTCTTGTTTTGTGTTTTATGGGCGGCATAAGGCGGTTTTGATACATTATCCATAAATCTGAATTTTGAAATCCGTTTTTTTATGAGGCCTGCGGCAGGGATTGAACAAGGTTGCCCGCAAGGGGCTGGGCGGTTGGCCGCCGCGCGGTGCGGAGGCGAGCTTGTGAGCCCCCGCAAACCCGCTGGCTGCCCCGCCCGGCACCGCGGACTACCTGTGAAAGCCCGC
>JAQCBQ010000234.1 GCA_027621385.1 Bacteroidota bacterium
GGGAAGCGGGAATTTCGGGTATGAGACGGGGTTGGTGTGGCATATCAGCCTTTTTTACTTGGGGAGTAGAAGAAGTAGAGAAGGAAAGCGGAGGAGAAGGAAAGCGCTTTCGATGTATTTTCAATACTCTCGTTTTTCTGGTTGAGGCCGTTTGGCCTATGTTGAAAAATCCAACCAAGGTTTTGGTTTGGATGCATTGCTATTGGATCTAAGCCTAAAATTTATCCGCCCGGGAAATTTCCCGGGAAAATCAAGATACCCGAATCCTCCCTTGTAATTATACAAATTGATTCCCACTGAGATTCAATTTTTCCGATTGAAGTTTTGCTTTTTTCTATCTTGCTAAAAATTCCACAATGGCCATTCAGCGACCTTTTCCTCTCCAATCTTGGTTAGACGAGCACCGACACTTATTAAAACCTCCCGTAGCCAATAAGCAAATTTGGCAAAATGCTGAGTTTATTGTTATGGCTGTTGGCGGACCCAATGCCCGAAAAGATTTTCATTACAACGAAGGAGAAGAGTTTTTCTATCAGCTGGAAGGAGAAATTACAGTGTGGATTCAAGAAGATGGAAAAAAAGTTGGAATCCCTTTAAAGGCAGGAGATGTGTTTTTATTGCCAGCCCGAGTGCCTCATTCTCCGGCTCGAACCGAAGGATCTTTGGGTCTGGTAATAGAACGGCGAAGGCAAGCCCAAGAAAAAGATGGTTTGCTCTGGTTTTGTGAACAATGCAATCATCTATTGTTTGAAGCCTATTTCCCACTCACCAACATTGAGCAGGATTTTAAGGCTGTTTTTGATCGGTTTTATGGTAGTAAAGACCTGCGAACTTGCCAATCGTGTGGCTTTGAAATGGAACCACCTGCGGCTAAACGGTAATCCTTTTCTATTTTTTTCGAAGCCGAGCCATATAAAATCCATCCGTCTGGCCAGGTGTGATGAGGCATTCCTCTTCCAGCTCAAAATTGGGCTGTTTGCTTAGAAAATGTTCAACTTGATTTTGGTTTTCAGAAGGTAGAATGCTGCAGGTCGCGTACACCATTTTCCCACCACTTTTTAGTATTTCCGAATAGTTTTCTAGAATTTCCGCTTGAATTTTTTGGACCTGTGAAATGGAATCGCGGTTCAGTCGCCATTTGGCATCTGGATTTCGTTTAAGGACTCCAAGGCCTGAGCAAGGGACATCCAGCAACAGGCGGTCGGCGCTTCCACGCAGCCGATTCAGGTTGGTTTTGTTGATTTCTTTTGCTTCAACATTGAATGCCGATGCCCGGCGAGCCCGGCGCCGAAGTTCCTCTAATTTATACCCATGTACATCCATGGCAATGACTTTTCCTTTGTTTTCCATCAAGGCCGCCAGGTGCAAGGTTTTGCCTCCGGCTCCGGCGCAGGCATCTACAACGCGCTGGCCCGGTTCGGCCTGTAGGAAGGGGGCTATGGCTTGAGATCCTGCGTCTTGCACCTCAAAGTAGCCTTCTTTAAAGGCGGGCAAGGAAAATAGATTTTTTCTATCGGCAAGTAGAAATGCATGCGGCCGTTGGGGACCAAAGGCTTGGTGTTCGGGAAGTAAATGGCGTTGATAAGGACCTTTGAGAGTATTCCAGCGCAGGTGAACAGCAGCCGGAACGTTGAGCTCGCGCCCTATATGAGGCCAAGCTTCACCCAATTCCATAGCAACCAAGGAATGCAATTCATCGGGATAGCTTTCTTGAATGGCAAAAGGTTGTTTAGGCAGGTCAAGAATGCGTTGTTGAATTTCGTGGATTTTTAGGTGGCCAAATTCCCGCCAATGGGGCAGAGTTTCATTTTTCCACAGCATTAATGCAGCTATGCGTTTGTGTAGGGAATTTACCTCGAATGAAGTGTTAGGTACATCGGACAGAAAGCTTAATGTGCGCCACCAACGGATCAAATCGTATCCATATGAAGCAATGCTGGCTCTGTCTCGGCTGCCTCGTCGTGGGTCGGCTTTTAAAATATCGGCCATAACCTTGTCGGCGGCTCGGCCTTCAACCAAGCTCCGGCGGCACAATTCAAACAGGGCGGACAGGTGTGCCGGGTGCAGCATTAGTATAAAAAGTGGTTGTAAGGATAGCGTTCCTTATGGATTTGAGAAATGCGTCGGTATAAAGTAGAGCGGAATTCATCCAGGTTCAATCGTTGTGTGGCACTTATGAAAATGGCCTCATCGGCTCCGCGGGCCAACCACATGCGTTGCAGTTCTTCCAAATTTTGAGGTCCTTCTACCTTTTTTGTTAAATCGTGAGGGTCGATTTCTGCCGCTCGGTATGCATCTACTTTATTGAACACCATTAGAGTAGGTTTTTCGCCAGCTCCAATTTCATTCAGTGTTCGTTGAACCACTTGAACATGGTCTTCAAATTGAGGGTGTGAAACGTCAACCACATGTAGGAGTAGGTCAGACTCCCTAACCTCGTCAAGGGTAGATTTAAATGATTCCACCAGCTGGGTGGGTAGTTTTCGAATAAATCCTACTGTATCTGAAAGCAGAAAGGGTAGATTTTCGATGACTACTTTACGGACGGTGGTATCAAGGGTTGCAAACAATTTATTTTCGGCGAACACCTCAGATTTTGAGAGCAGATTCATCAGGGTGCTTTTTCCCACATTGGTGTATCCTACAAGGGCAACCCGTACTAGCTCACCCCTGTTTTTACGTTGGGTTTGCATTTGTTTGTCGATGGTACCGAGCCGGGTTTTTAACAGAGAGATTTTATCGCGGATGATTCTTCGGTCTGTTTCTATTTCAGTTTCACCGGGGCCACGCAGTCCAATTCCACCCTTTTGACGTTCAAGGTGGGTCCACATTCGAGTCAGTCGGGGCAAGAGGTATTGGTATTGAGCGAGTTCAACCTGAGTTTTGGCATGTGCCGTTCTGGCGCGTTGGGCGAAAATATCCAGAATCAGGTTGGTCCGATCCATGACCTTTATGTTGTTCTCAAATTCTTT
>JAQCBQ010000030.1 GCA_027621385.1 Bacteroidota bacterium
TCTAATCCGTAAACTGGAATCTATACCGGAGTATCCGGCCTTATTTCAGTTGGCCTTTGGAAGTCCTGATATTTCAGAAATGTACATTCAGCGTGCCTTTTCTACTTTTTTGAGGAGCATTGCATCGTTTGATTCGAAATTTGATGTGGGCATGGCACAGGCGCCGAACCTGGGTGCGCCCTTTCCGAATTTCAGCGGCCAAGAGAACAACGGGAAAACCCTGTTTTTGACTCCCCCGCCGGCCGGTGCCGGTTGCCAAGGTTGCCACCGTGGCCCAGAGTTTGACATAGACCCCAACAGCCGCAACAACAACATTGTGGCCGTAGCGGGTGGACAGCCGGGACAATTGGATTTGGGCAACACCCGTTCGCCTTCGTTGCGCGATTTGGTGAACCCTGCGGGACAGCTGAATGGGCCATTGATGCACGATGGCAGCAAAACCTCGCTGATGCAGGTAATTGACCATTACAACCTGATTGTTCCTGTGCCAGGGAATACCAATTTAGATCCACGACTGGCCGGTCCACAAAACCAGGGCCAAAACCTGAACCTTAGCAATGCCGATAAAACTGCCCTAGTCGCCTTTTTACGGACCCTCAGCGGGACGGCAGTATATACGGCCGAGCAATGGTCGAACCCCTTTGATGCCAACGGCAACATTGATTTTATTGGTTTGCCTTTATCTACACAAGCCTCGGCTTCGTTCAGTTGGAAGGTGTACCCAAACCCAAGCAGCGATTGGCTGAAGGTCGAATTGCCCCAAGGATTGACGGCAGAATTGACGGTGACCAATGCGCAAGGGCAGGTGATTAGAAAGGTTGGCTCAAGTGCGGGCTTTGTACTGAATGTACAGGAATTGCCGGCAGGAATCTACCAAGTACGGATTCAAGATGCGCAAGGAAAAACTTGGGTAAAAAAATGGATGAAGCAATAGCTTCTTTCTTCGGCTAATTCCGTTGGGTTTGGTTACTTTTGAAGCGCAACCAAGCCAGATTGGGTATGAAACATGCGAAAAAGGTGGCCGAACTACAGGCCAAACAGGCAGAAGCCCTTTTGGGTGGAGGCCTAACTCGTCAGGAGGCACAACATAAAAAGGGGAAATTAACGGCGCGAGAACGCATTGATTTGCTCTTAGACCCAGGGTCCTTTGAAGAAATCGGAATGTTGGTGATGCACCGCTCCCGGCATTTTGGATTGGATAAACAGCAGTTTTTAGGAGATGGTGTTGTGACCGGCTATGGCAGCATTCATGGGCGACGGGTGTATGTGTTTTCTCAAGACTTTACCGTTTTGGGGGGCTCTTTGGCCGAGGCCCATGCTGAAAAAATTTGCCGTTTGATGGACATGGCTCTTAAAAACGGAGCGCCAGTGATTGGATTAAACGATTCGGGGGGAGCCCGCATCCAAGAAGGGGTGGTTTCGCTGGGAGGCTATGCCGATATTTTTTACCGGAACACCAAAGCCTCGGGGGTTATTCCTCAAATATCAGCCATTATGGGGCCTTGTGCCGGAGGCGCTGTTTATTCGCCGGCCATTACCGACTTTATTTTAATGGTGGAAGATACCTCTTACATGTTTGTTACGGGTCCGAACGTGGTGAAAACCGTAACGCATGAAGAGGTAAGCAGCGAAGAGCTTGGGGGCGCTTCTACCCATGCCAGCAAAAGCGGCGTAACGCATTTTACCTGCACTACAGAAACGGATGCCGTTCGGCATATCCGCAGATTATTGTCGTATTTGCCTCAAAACTGCGAAGAAAAACCCCCGCATTTGCCCTATGAATCGGGAGATGAAAGCCGCCCGGCCTTAAATTCCTTATTGCCAGAGAATCCAAACCAGCCCTACGATATGAAGGAAGTGATTCGGGAGATTCTGGATGCCGATTCGTTTATGGAAGTGCACAAAGAATTTGCCGAAAACATGGTGGTGGGAT
Source organism: Bacteroidota bacterium (assembly GCA_027621385.1). Taxonomy (GTDB): domain Bacteria; phylum Bacteroidota; class Bacteroidia; order CAIKAF01; family CAIKAF01; genus CAIKAF01. The sequence goes on from JAQCBQ010000030.1 coordinate 1,934, forward strand.
TTGGGCGCTTAGGAGGTAGATGCTTGGGTGTGGTGGCGAATCAGCCTGCGTTTTTGGCTGGAGTTTTGGATATAAAATCCAGCACCAAGGCTGCACGTTTTGTTCGGTTTTGTGATGCTTTCAACATTCCCTTATTGGTATTGGAAGACGTTCCGGGTTTTTTACCGGGAACCGATCAAGAATGGAACGGAATCATTACGCATGGGGCTAAGTTGCTCTATGCCTTTAGCGAAGCCACCGTACCCAGAATTACAGTTATTACGCGAAAAGCATATGGAGGGGCTTACGATGTGATGAACTCCAAGCACATTGGGGCAGATATGAATTATGCCTGGCCCACAGCTGAAATTGCAGTGATGGGAGCAAAAGGCGCCGCCGAAATCATCTTTCGTGCCGAAATCGCCTCGGCCGAAGATCCGCAAGCCAAATGGAAAGAAAAGGAACAGGAGTATGCCGAGCGCTTTGCCAATCCGTATGAAGCAGCGGCGCGCGGCTACATTGATGAAGTAATATTGCCCGGACAAACGCGTGAGAAATTGATGAAGGCCTATTCGATGCTGTCGAATAAGGTAGAATGGCTTCCCAGAAAGAAACACGGAAATATACCCTTATAATGAATATCCTGGTTGTCGGTTCCGGAGGCAGAGAAAATGCCTTGGCTTGGAAACTGGCTCAAAGTCCCCGCTGTGATGCTTTATTTATAGCTCCGGGGAACGGAGGAAGCCCGAACACCTTGCCCATAGATCCGCTGGATTTTGAAGCCCTAGCCAAGGCCATACAAACACATGCGATTGGTTTGGTGGTAGTGGGTCCAGAGCAGCCTCTGGCAGAAGGTCTTGTGGATTTTTTGCGGGAACGCAAGGATTTGGGGCCGCTAAAGGTAGTTGGTCCCCGCCGCGCTGCGGCCATGTTGGAGTCCAGCAAGGACTTTGCCAAGTCGTTTATGGTGCGGCATGGCATTCCAACAGCCAAGCATAAAACCTTTACCAAACAGGAGCTGGTAGAAGGCTATCGGTTTATTGATTCGCTTCGGCCTCCTTATGTGTTAAAGGCCGATGGCTTGGCGGGGGGCAAGGGCGTTTTGATTTTACCGGATGCCGATACTGCCAAGCGCGAATTGAGTTTAATGCTGAAAACCGAGAAGCACAGTGAGGCTTCCCCCAAGGTTGTGATTGAGGAATTTTTGCCGGGGAAGGAATGTTCGGTCTTTGTGTTGAGCAATGGGAAGGACTTTGTTTTTTTGCCTACGGCCAAAGACTATAAGCGTGTGGGTGAGGGCGATCAGGGCCCGAATACTGGTGGCATGGGCGTAGTGGCGCCCTGGCCGCACAGCAGTCCGGAATTTTTAGCCGAGGTAGAACGTGATATTGTAAGGCCCACCTTGCTGGGTATGGCCGAAGAAGGGCAGCCCTACACCGGATTTTTGTATGTGGGATTAATGGTAGTAGAGGGCAAACCCTATGTGATCGAGTACAATTGCAGGATGGGCGATCCGGAAACTCAAGCGGTTATGCCTTTAATTAAAAGCGATTTGCTGCCTTGGTTGGAGGGAAGTGCCGGTGGAAATTGGCCGGAGGACATGTTGGAATCTGAGGCGGGTGTGGCGGCTACGGTGGTATTGTGTGCCAATGGATATCCGGGAACCTATGAAACGGGAATGCCGTTGCGGATATCGGAATCAGATCGGGCCTTGGTATTTCAGGCCGGAACGCGGCGGTCGGGAGAACATTTATTGAGTCAGGGGGGCCGTGTATTGGCGGTTACCGGACTGGGAGCGGATTTGGAAGAGGCCTTAGATGTGGCGTATGGATATTTATCAGAGAATCCTTGGTCGGCCGGATTTTACCGCAGAGATATTGGTTATGAGTGGTTGGGAGAGTCCAAGGCCTGAAAAAACCGATTCAATGCATTTTTTTGCGCGGAATCGCGTAGGCGGAATGTCCAATCTACCCCAGAGGTGCAAATGGATACGTGCATAAATCGTTCTCCGGGCATAGGTTCAAACGTCCATTGTTGGAGTTCTCCCGGTTCAAAGCCTACCAGATAAAATCGCCTCAGGCTACCGTTGATGTGCAGCAACCAGCCTTTTGGGCGGCGTTCTGCGTTCAATCGGATGCGTGGGCCTAAAGGGGTTATGATGTCAGAAATCTCGGGAGGGCCGGAGATCCAATCCATGCCTGGGCTGCCGGTTGGAGGACCGAATAGGCGTTCTTTTAACGAGACGGGTGCTCCATAGTGTTGATTGATTTCCCGAAGTAGAGCTGGAGGGAACAAGGAAACATCATACAATTTCATCGGCCTTGGAATCTACATAAGAAAACAGGGCATGGGGCGAAAGGTTTTGGAAGGGTTGCGTGGCGTTGATTACCAGGTGATGTACAATCTGCCGTCGTCGTTGAGGTTGCCGCCCACCGTTAAAGAAGTGTTGGTTCCGGTGTTGTAGCAGCCTCCGCCGCCGCCATGGCCTCCAATTCCTCCGTTGTTGCACCAGGGATTTCCTCCTCCTCCGCCAGAATATCCGCCGCCGCCGCCGCCACCACCGCCGTTGCAACCGCCACCGCCACCGCCGCCGAATCCTCCTGCCACTCCACAGCCTCCTAAGCCCCCGGCGCCCCCATTCACAAATGCGGCTCCGCCTGTGCTTTGGGAGTAGGAACAACCGTTTGCTGTTCCCCCGCCGGTTAGTGTTCCGCCACCGCCACCGCCGCCGGTTCCATTTTGAGTGCAGGTGGCCCCAAGTCCCCCGGCGCCGTTGCTTCCGCCGGTGCCTGGGCTTCCGCATGAGCCTTGGGTTCCCGAGCAGCCTGAGCCTCCGCAAGCGCCGCCATTTACTGAGGAAGGCAGGTTGGAATTGCCATAGCCTTTACCACCTCCACCCCCAGCTACCAACAATGGATTGTTGTTGGCATCGGTAAACCATGTCCCGCCACCGCCGCCACCGCCGTTGCCATTGTTTCCTTTCCGGCCAACTAAAATTTTATATTGCTGCCCAGGGGTAACGGAAAAGGTTCCTACCACGTAGGCCCCATAGCCACCGCCATCTCCTCCGCGGGCGCCCCAGCCTTCTACTTGAATCGTACATACCCCAGCCGGAGCTGTCCAAAGCTGAAGGTTACCCGTGAAAATAAAATTGGCATTGCCTCCTGTAATGCAGGAGCTTACAACCAGAGCCAAGGTATCGGCTTGAACGCAGCCGGTGCTAGAATCGGTAACTTGATGAATGACAGAATAGGTTCCTGCGCTTGACCAGGTGGAGGTTGGATTTGTAGCTGAAGAACTCCCCGGGTTACCACTGGCAAAAGACCAACTGTGAGACACCCCCACTAGGCTACTTGGGTTAAACGTTACCGCTTGATTTGTTCCCGGACTTGCCGGTGAAGCGGTAAAGGCTGGGTTTGGGGTATTCAGGGGGCAATTTTGAATAACAATGGTTTGAGTTGTTGAATCTTGGCAGCCTTGAGAATCGGTAGCACGAAGCACTACCGAAACGGTATCTGGGTTGGAAAATGTTACAATGGGGGCTCCGACGGTATCGTTAGCGGGGCTTCCGTTTTGGAAAGTCCAAGATAGGGCATTGGAGGAATCGTTGGCCATAAACTGGATTGGGAAGCCCGCCGATGGGAAAGCGGGTTGAAGGGTGAATCCAGCATTGGGGAACGCGGTACATTGACATCCTGTTGGCCTCCAACCGACAGGAAAAAAGGTTTCTACGCAGCGGGTTGAAGTGTTGTAAATTTGCAATCCTACGGCAGGAGAAGCGATGGCATTTCGCTGTGCTGTAGTGAGCCTAGGCAGCAGAAATCCTTTTTGGGTCGATTCCAATTCCAAAATGGCCGAACTGTCTGCCGGACTTGGTGTTCCATGGTTGATTTTTACCCCTTGGGCGCTAAGATTGGCCGAGAAAATCAGCAAGATAAGGCCGAGCAATTGTTTCATGGGAGAGAGGTTTGGTTGGTTTTAGAGCTTGGGAATTTATTGGTACCGAAGAATAACAATACCAGAGCCGCCATTGCCCCCGATGGGGCCATCGCCGGAACCTCCGCCTCCGCCCCCGGTGTTGGCTTGGCCATTTTGTCCGTTTCCATTTCCGGGGTAATATCCTCCATTTCCGCCACCTCCGGAACCACCTAAGCCCGCTTGACCTAGGTAGCGGGCTCCGCCGCCACCTCCGGCATAGGTTACCGTGTTGCCAGATATAGAACTGTTGCGGCCGGGCCCTCCATTTCTGCTATTGGCTGCCCCACCGGCTCCACCGCCGCCACCTCCGTCGCCGCCGGCATAGGGCGCACCCGAAAATCCATACCCGTTTCCGCCCTGTGGAGAGGTTTGGGTTGAAGACCCGCCTTGTCCGCTTCCAGATGGGCCACTGCCCCCACCGCCACTTCCTCCATTGGCGCCGTTGGGGCTTACATATCCACCACCGCGGCCGCCGCCAAAGGCTACAATGTTGTTAAAGCTGGAATTGTTCCCGGATTGACCAACACCATCTTGAACCGTGCTTCCGGCACCTCCGCTTCCTACTACGATGGAGTAATTTCCTGGAGAAAGCTGAACAGAGCCTTCGACAAAACCACCGGCTCCACCGCCACCGCCACCGGCATTCCCATCTCCGCCGCCGCCGCCGCCAGCCACAATCAAGTATTCTATGGTGCGGCTGCAGCCGGGGTTAAACGTTCCATTGCCGGTAAAAGTATGAATGGTCCAGGGGCCAGAGGTGGTAATGGTTCCGCCGGTGGCTGGGGCACAGTTGATGACAGTAATGGAATCGGTATGCGAAGAGGAGCAGCCGGCGCTGTCGGTCAAGGACAGCGAAACAGCGTAGGTTCCGGGGCTTGACCAGCTGGGTTGTGGGTTTTGCAATACAGAGCTGGAAGGCGTGCCGTTTTGAAAACTCCAGCTGTAGGTCATATTGGGAGGGGCGCTAAATGATGCGGCCTGATTTATGTAGCCGTTGGGAACGGAAAAAACGGCGTTGGGAAAGGCTTGGCAATCGCAATGAATGCTTCGCCAGCCTCCACCGGAATAATACATTTCCAGGCAATCGGTATCGGTATTGAAAATTTGAAGTGCCGTGGCGGGATTTTGAATGGCATTGCGCTGGACGGTGGTCATTCGAGGCACTAAAAAGCCTCCGGTTGTAGAGGAAATTTCTACAACAGAGGAAGGGTCTGCGGGCGTATTGCTGCCCAAATGTATATTCTGGGAAAAGGCCTTGGAGAATAAAATCAAGCCAAGGGAAAGCAAAAGACGTGACATACAAAGATCAGGTTGATTCCATTAAAGGTACAACATTGCTCCAAGTTGGGTTGGAGCTGAACCAAAAGGGTAATACATGGGTAATTTAGGCCAGGTTTGGGCTAAGCCAGCGCCGCAGGTCTTCCCAGGGAATTCCCTTTCGCTCGGCAAGGTCTCGGCCCTGTTCTTCCGTTATTTTGCCTAAACCAAAATACCTTGAATCGGGATGAGCAAAATACCAACCGCAGACACTGCTGGCGGGCATCATGGCCATAGATTCGGTCAGGTGCATGCCGGATTCTGCGCTGGCATTCAGCAACTCAAACAGCCTGGGTTTTTCAGTATGGTCGGGGCAAGCGGGGTATCCGGGTGCCGGGCGTATGCCTTGGTATTTTTCTTTAATTAGCGCTTCGTTGTCTAAATTTTCATTTGGGGCATAGCCCCAGATTTCTCTTCGAATACGGGCGTGCAGGTGTTCAGCAAACGCCTCTGCCAATCGGTCGGCCAGGGCCTTTAAAAGAATGGAACGGTAGTCGTCGTGGTCGGCTTCAAAGCGCTGCAAATGGCTTTCAATGCCGATTCCAGTGGTGACGGCGAAGGCGCCGATGTAATCGGGGGCATCTTCTGAGATGAAATCGGCTAGGCAGTAATTTGGTTGCCCGGCTTGTTTTAGGTTTTGCTGCCGTAAAAAATGGAATCGGCTGATTTCCTGCTTTCGAGTTTCGTCGGAATACACAACCACGCTATCGCCCTCGCGCCGGGCGGGGAAAAGTCCAAAACTGGCATTGGCAGTTAACCAACCCTCTTGCACCAATTGGTTCAGCATAAATTGGGCATCGGCAAATAGCTCTCGGGCTTGTTCTCCCACAACGGCATCTTCCAGAATGGCCGGAAAACGACCCGCCAGTTCCCAGGTTTGGAAAAAAGGTGTCCAATCGATGTATGGAATTAGTTTTTCCAGGGGGTAATTTTTAAGGTGTTGCAGGCCCAACTGAGCCGGCGCTGGGGCTGGCGGCTGAAGTGCGGTGGACCGAGCGGCATTGGCGCGGGCGCTGCGCAGGGAGATTAAATTTTTCTCTTCCTGCTGCCGCTCAAATCGGCTACGCACCTCGGCATACTCTTCTTCCCACTGCTTAAGGAATCCTTCTTTTTTATCGCCAAGCAGTGCCTCGGCAACGGGAACAGAGCGGCTGGCATCTAAAACGTGTACAACAGGCCCTGCGGTATATGCCGGAGCTATTTTCACAGCGGTATGTGCTTTTGATGTAGTAGCTCCGCCAATTAAAAGAGGAATTGTAAACCCTTGCCGCTGCATTTCAGAGGCGAGGAATACCATTTCTTCTAGGCTAGGAGTAATTAAGCCACTAAGGCCAATGATATCCACCTCCTGGGCTTTGGCTTCGGCCAGAATTTTCTCGGCAGGCACCATTACTCCAAGGTCAATGATGTCGTAATTGTTGCAACCCAGCACAACACCCACAATGTTTTTGCCAATATCGTGAACATCTCCTTTTACCGTAGCCATTAAGATTCGGCCTTTTTTCTGAACTTCTCCCTGGGCTTCTGCTTCGATGTACGGAATCAGTTGAGCCACGGCCTTTTTCATAACTCGGGCGGATTTAACCACCTGAGGGAGGAACATTTTTCCGGCACCAAACAAATCTCCAACGTGGTTCATGCCGTCCATTAGCGGTCCTTCAATGACCTGAATGGGCCGGTCGTAGTATTGCCGTGCTTCTTCCACGTCGGCATCAATAAAATCTACAATCCCCTTTACCAAGGCATAGCTGAGTCGTTCTTGAACTGAGCCTTCCCGCCAAGCTTCGGTAGTTACCTCTTTTTGCCTGGATGTTTTAAATTCTTCGGCCAAGTTGAGCAAGCGTTCTGTGGCATCGGGCCGGCGGTTGAGCAGCACGTCTTCTACGTGTTCAAGCAAGGTGGCGGGAATGTCGTCATACACTTCCAATTGCGATGGGTTCACAATGCCCATATCCATGCCGGCTTGTATGCCGTGGTATAAGAATGCAGAGTGCATGGCTTCGCGAACGCGGTCGTTGCCGCGAAAAGAAAATGAGACATTGGAAACTCCACCCGAAACCTTGGCGTAGGGCAGATTGGCTTTAATCCACCGGGTGGCTTCAAAGAAATCGAGGGCGTAATTGTTGTGTTCCTCAATCCCTGTGGCTACGGGAAAAATATTGGGATCAAAAACAATATCACTGGGAGAGAAACCGACCTTTTTCACCAGCAGGTTGTAGGCCCGTTGGCAAATATCAATTCGGCGCTGAAGGGTATCGGCCTGTCCCTGTTCATCAAAGGCCATTACCACCACTGCGGCGCCAAACTTACGGATTTCAGCTGCTTGGTATAGGAATTCTTCTTCTCCCGATTTCAGCGAAATGGAATTTACCATGCCTTTTCCTTGCAGGCATTTTAATCCGGCATGAATGATTTCCCAGCGGGAACTGTCAATCATAATGGGAATACGGGCAATTTCAGGTTCGGCAGCAATTAGATTTAAGAAGCGCACCATGGCTCGTTTCCCGTCCAGCATGCCTTCGTCCATGTTAACGTCCAGAATTTGAGCTCCACCGCGAACTTGTTCTAAGGCAATTCCTACGGCTTCGTCGTACTGGTTTTCTTGAATCAATCGAAGGAACTTTCGGGAGCCTGTTACATTGCACCGTTCACCAATGTTGATGAAATTGGTGGTGGAGGTCGCCACCAAGGCTTCAAGGCCCGAAAGCCGAAGTAGGGGAGAAAGAGGAGACAACGTTTCAGACATAGGTGCAAAGATAGGTCTTGAGACTGGAAATTGCGCGATAGTTGTGTTCCTTCATTCCGGGGCCTTGGGGCTATACTTGGGAACATCTAGCCCTCTTTTTCGTTACTTTGTTGCATGAACGCAGCAGCACTGGCCCGGTTTTGGATTCAGGCTCTTTTTGAAAAGGGGTTGCGCGATTTTGTGGTGTCGCCAGGTTCTCGTTCTGCGCCTTTAATTCTGGCCTTAGAATCCTTGCCCGGTGTTCGGATGGTTGTTCATCCCGATGAGCGTTCAGCGGGGTTTATTGCCCTTGGGCTTGCCCGGCAATGGCAGCGCCCGGTAGGCTTAATTTGCAGCAGCGGTTCGGCTGGAATTAATTATGGCCCTGCCATAGCCGAGGCCTATCATCAGGGAGTTGGATTGGTGGTCATTACTGCCGACAGGCCTTCGCGGTACGTGCCTGCACATGAGGGGCAAACCCTATGGCAGGAATCTTTTTTTCAGGGATTTATTAAAGGTCGGACTCTGGTTTCAAATCTAGATCCCGGCCATCCGGATCAAACCTGGGATGTGTTGTGCCAAGGGAAACCCGGGCCGGTACACCTGAACATTCGGTTTGAAGAGCCCTTGTATGAGGCAGACGATGGAAGTACGGTGCATCCGGGCTCTGAACCTTTGGTCTTAACTCAAGAGGGGCCAGCGATTGATCTTGGCCAAGGCATTCGTTCTTTGGCCGAGTTGAATGTGCCGGCTCGACCCAGAATAGCCATTTTGGCCGGCCATATGGATCGAAAATCTGCGCTGGAACTGCAGCCTTTTATCCGAGAATTTATTGCCAAAGGTGGGGCGTTTTGGGGGGATGTGTCCTCGCACTTGTGGTCGTTTTCGTCGCGCAGCGATTTCCCATTTTGGTTGTGGAGCCGCCCAACTGAGGAAGGTCTTCCCCACGTGCTTGTTTCAGTGGGAGGTTCTGTGGTTCCACGGCGATGGGAGTCCTTCTTTTCTCGGTTCCCCGGTCAGAAGACCTTGCATGTGGATTTGTTTGAACAGCCGGGATATCGATTTTTACCACGGCAACCGTTTTGGATGGGTTCGGTGGCGGCGTTTTTTAACTCCTTACCTCAACACCTTGAGCCCATGGTTTTGCCAATGGCCGACATTGAAGAATGGGATGAAACGTGGTCGGATGTTTCCGCGGTTGCCTTCATATTGAAGCAACTGCAGGCCGACTCGGTAATGCATGTGGCAAACAGCATGAGTGTACGCTATGTAGATGCGCTTCAAACCATGCTGCCTGAGGGAATTGAACTGTGGTGCAACAGAGGCTTGAGTGGAATTGACGGCACTTTATCTACTGCAGTGGGACAGGCTTTGGCCGACCCCCAGCGCCAACATGTGGTTTTGATTGGCGATTTGGCCATGAACTACGACAACAATGCCCTGCTGAGCCAGCCTTTCCCAACCAATGTATTGGTAGTGATCCTCAATAATTTTGGGGGGCAAATATTTAGAAATCTGCCGGGGCCTCCCGCGGCATCTGCTGATGTAGAACGGCATTTTGTGGCTGCCCGAACCGACACCTTTGCCTGGTTTGCCCAGCGGTTTGGGCTTCGGTATGCCTGTTGTGGAAGCATTCAAGAGTTGGCAGATTGCCTAAAAATTTGGGATGGAATTCGCACGGGAGTCATTGAACTGCAAACCGATGCGCGGGAAAATACGGCGGCATGGAACACCTATCAAGCACGGCGAGCGGCGTCATGGAATGAGGTGGCCCGCGGCAGGGATTGAAGAGGGTAGCTCTGCCCTTGCCGAAGCCGGGCCCGCGCGGCGCGGAGGCGACTTTAGGAGCCCCCGCAAGCCCGCTGGGCCCGCCTTTCGGCATGGGCAGACTACCCCTGAAAGCCCGGCTGCCGCCCGAATACCCCTCTTACCAAGAAAAGTCCCAGCGCAGATTGAAGCTGCGGGGCGCGTTCATAATGCCGGGACGGTCGGCGAATTCCAAGCTACCTATATTTTTGACCAAGAAGGAAAGGCGGCAATTCCATTTTGGAATGCGGTACTGAAGCCGAAGATCAATGATGCAGTCGCCGTTCCGATGTGTTCGATTTGCCAGATAACTGTCGTTGAAATCGGGGATGGCGAGCGAAATGACTCCAAAATTGGGGTCATAGCGTTCGATGAAGGATTGGTAGCGAAGGTTGATGCCTAAGCCCCAGCGTTTCCAATCGGCCTGCAAATCCATTCGAATCAAGTGGCGGCTGCGCATAGGGAGCAGCCAATTTGCTTCGGGTTGATTGATTAAATTTTGAAATAGGGTAGAGAACATGCGCTCTAGAAATAGGCCGGGCGCAATCATGTCGGGGTTGTCGTCTAAGTTTGTCCCAAAGCTGTAGGTGTAGCCCAGCATAGGCTGAATTTTTAGGCGGCCGAAATTCCCCGAACCTTGTATTGACCATTCAAACCCCGCCATTCGGGCTCGGCCGGTATTCAGCGATTTCCATCCAAGCCAAGACAGAGCGGTGTCGGTACCGGCCGGAGGATAAAAGCCCAGAGTATATTCTGTCATGCGGTCGTATTCCATCCAAAACAACGCTGCGTCAAGGCTTCCAGTCCAGTGTTTTCCAATTCTGAATCCAGATTTAATGCCCAGTTCGCTGTTGATTCCCGTTTCAGGCAACAAATCGAAATTGGGGAAAATGTTCAATCCGCCGACCGTGGTTTGCAAAAACCGTTCGGCCAAACTGGGCATCCGATACGACTGACCAAAGGAAACGCGGGCAAAGGTTTGTTCTGAAATGCGGTAATTTGCGCCCAAGCGCAGTACAGGGATTGAGCCCTCTACCAACAAATCGGCTCCATTCACTTCATAGCGCAGTCCCAACAGCACATTCAACCGGTTAAAGGTTCCCTCAATCTGCCCGAATACGGCGGCCGAGAACAATTCAAAAAAGCGGGCCGGGTTTCCCAAGGAATCCAATTGCAGTTCAGGTAAAAACAAATTGCTTTGAGTCCAACCATAGCTGCCGGTACCGCCCACGGTCATCACCAATTTTTGTTTCCAAAGCCGTTGTTGGAATTGATAATCGGCCAGAGCAATGTTGGCAATGGCATCGATGTCGGTACCGGTTCCAAATCTTAATTTGCGGAAGTATCGGGTTTTTAACTGGTGCGAAGCCTTGCTGCGGTTCCAGGTCCAAAAAGGATCCACATTAAAAAAATAATAGCGGTCGTCGCTGTAGGCAAAGGCTCGATAGGCATTGGCATCTGAGCCGGACCAAAGCAAAAAACGGTTGCTGTTTTCATACATGCCCGTGGCGTTGATGCCCAAAGTCATGCCGGGTTTAGAGGGAATTCGATAGCGGGTTTTAATGTTGAGCCGCAGGCGTTGCTCATCGTTAAATTGTCGGAAGCTGCGTTCCAGGTGCGAATTGCCTCCGATGACCAAGTCAACATCGTTTCCAATTTTTTGCGTATGGCTGAAAAACATGCCATGGGCGTTGGGTGTTTCGCCGCTGCTGTACCAGCGTTGCTCGGGAGTTCGTGGCTGGTCGAACACCTCAGAATATACGGCAAGCCGAGTTTCAGGTTCTTGGCCGGGCCAGGTGGTAAGCACATGTACAATTCCATTCATTGAGCCAGAGCCATACAGCACCGAGCTGGCCCCTTTTATGACTTCAATTTGATCGGTAATTTCTAGGGGTAAGTATTGCCATTCCGCGTTCATTTGGTCGGCAGCAAGAATGGGGAGTCCATCGAGCAATACCGAAACGCGGCTTCCAACGCCATAGGCATATCCGGAGCCTCCGCGGATGTTGGCTTGTCCGTCTGAAACCTGAATTCCGGGTACTCGATTCAGCATTTCGGCGGTTTCAACCGCAGCCGTGTTTTTAATCAGTTCTTTGCCAATCACTTCGATGCTGACGGTTTCTTCGGCGGCGCGTTTGCCATATCGGCTTCCGGTAACGACTACGGCCGCCAGAGCTGTAGAAGATGCCTGCAGTGGTATGTTGTGAAAGGCCGTTGACGCATTTAGTTTGGTTTCAAAGGCCTGATAGCCCATGTATCGAACCGAAACAGTAAGGGATTCTGAGTTGAAGGAAAAACTGAATTCGCCTTTGGCATTGCAGACAGAAAGCACCTTGCCGTTTTCCTGAAGCGTCGCTGCCGGCAGGCCTTCTCCGCTTTCAGAATCCACCACCTTGCCTGAAAAGACAAACGTAGGGTTTTGTCCTTGCATGCACAAGGGAATCCAGGCTGTCCAGACCAGAAAAAGGGCGGCTCGAAAGGCCGCTCTTATTTTGTTGGGCTGACCCAAGGTTCCGTTTATTCTATTTTAATAAAGGGCAAGGCCCGGCGGCCTAATGGGCCCTCTACCAAAGCAAAATAATACCCACTTTGCCAGCCAATCAGCGACAGCTCAATGTTCGACTGTCCTTCTGTCCAGTTTTGTTCTGAGATGATGCGCCCGGCAAAATCAAGTATGCTCAGCTTAAGAATCTCCGATCCCTCCACATGAATATTAATCTGGTTTTTAGCTGGATTTGGGTAGAGTTGCACGGAAGATTCAAACACCTCGAACGAGGTTCCGTTGAAATTAAAGAAAGCGGTATCGGTGCAGCCTTCGGGGTTGGTGGCAATAAGCCCGTAAAACCCACCAATGGGAGGAATGTAGGTGGATTGTTGGCCTTGAGGGGCGGGGATGGGCAGCCAGGCCGTGCCGGACTGGAAAATCCATTGGAAAGAGTAGAATCCGGAAATGGAGGAATTCAGCGTTCCTGGGGGATTTTGAAGAATGGCAAAATTGCCGGGGATTCCGGGAGCGACGGTAATCAACGTATCGTGGCTAAAGGAATAGCAGCCGGTATTGAGGTCATACACCCGTACTTTGTACGAGCCGGTTTGTTTGGCAAAAGCCTGTTCTGTAATGGCCCCGGCCAGCAGCATCGTATCGTTCATAAACCATTCATAGCCAAAACCCGGGCTTACCCGCATTTCGATGGAATCGGGGCTGCAGACTTGATCGCCCGGACTCAACACCAAGCTTTGAACCGGCGGCACGGGAAAGACCGTAACCGTATCGCTCACCTGAACCTGGAAGGTGTTTTTGGTGTAGGTATAATTAAAGGCCAAGGGCGTGTTTCCGCTGGTGAAATACTGGGTTGTCGCTCCCAAGGCGTTCACCGGAGGCAGATTCATGAACACGGGGGGGTGTGGGTTTTCGGTGTCGTCATAGCAATTGTCATCGGCCGTCCCTAAAAAACCCGAATCGTCGTCCCAGACCTCGAGCCGATACGGGGGATTGGTGGCATTAATACTTAGAGGAACGTTAAAAGGTAAGCTTGTGGTTTGGTTGCTTTCGTTGTTGAAAATCTCGGTGTTTGAGCCGTCGAAGATTTTAATGTACACATTGGCACTGCTTCCAAAGTCAGTACAATTAACAGCCGTAACCGTAACATTGGTCAACTGGAATCCAAAGGTGTCAACCGTTGCGGTGTAGTTTACCGGATATTGGCCCGGGGCGAAAAAAGTAACGGCGGGCGGATTTTCAATGTTGGATTGCAGTCCGTTTCCAAAATCCCAGTTGTATAAAAATCCTTGGGTTTGTCCGGGAACCGGAACATAGCTGTTGCTGGGGAAGTTGTTGATGAAATTCACGGTGAGTGGGGCACAACCGATTCCGGGAGCCATAGAGAAGCCTAAGTTCGAAGTGGTGTCGGGCAGCAATACCAACACATTCGGGAAAGAAGTTTGCGCTTGTTGTGCCCCTAAAATGCCGGCATCAACCGTTGCCGTGACAAAAATAGTTACGGCATATACACCGGGGTTCCCGACGGGAGTTCCGCAGATGCGCACGCAACCCAGCGTGTCGTTGGAAGAGGGAAAATAGGTGCAATTGTTGCTGTTCATATTGCAAGACCAATTCAATCCGAAGGGAAGTCCGGAAATGGCATCAATGCGGAGTTGCAGTAAATCTACAACACCCAGCAATCCGCCAGAAAATGGACCGGCATCGATTTGCCTAGGCAGATAAAATGTAACATCTTGTGAGTAGGCCTGGGCAACCGTAGCTGCGGGCAGAGAATCTGGGCAAAGTCCGCCGCCGGGCACATAACAGCTTGGATTCACGGCACATCCGGGGCAGGATTGAGCTGCAACATCAAGGTGGGCAAGGCCGCCCAGCAACAGCAGGCATAAAAAAGCAACAGTATTTTTCATAGGGTTGGTTTCCTGATAACATTAGGTTAAAGATACGCCGAGAAATTAAATTTTTAGTGGTTTTATCTGCGTTGGGCAAACGGCTTGCGCAGGTTGGTTCTGCCGCCCTGATTTTATTGCGGAGATTGAGGTGGTATTTGATTTTTTTTGGCGGCGGCGGGCGGGCTTTCAGGGCTAGTCCGCCGGTGCCGGAAGGCTGGCCCAGCGGGCTTGCGGTGGCTCCCAAGGTCGCCTCCGCGCCTCGCGGGCCAGGCTCCGGCACACTGGCGTCCTACCCTCTTCAATCCCTGCCGCGGGCGGCGTTGTGGCTTGGGGGGCACTTGTGACATTGCTATTCCTCGTAATTAAGTCGACAGCATATAAAGTTGAATA
>JAQCBQ010000031.1 GCA_027621385.1 Bacteroidota bacterium
TTCCATTTTTCAACTTCCCCAAATTCCCGTAGTTCACTCCAAAAAGTGCCCTAACTATTCTTCGCCACCCCAAATACGTGACGAAGTCCTTGTTTAACGTTTCATCGATGAACTACGAATTTACGCAAGGATTTTATTAATGTCAAGGGGAAAGGGCATAAAAATGTTTTGAAGAATAGAGGGTTTTTAGGTTAAAGCCATCTGATTGGCTTGCCGTGTAACGCATTTAAACCACAAGATGTTTTGAAAAAACGAGTTTACTCATCAAATGCATTAAAAGAAGGTCAGGAGCAAAGCCCGCAATCTAAATTCAATTACCAATTATCACATCCTGCTTATTCCAAATCTTTAAGTCAATATTAGTTAGGATCAATAGGCAAATTAACGCCCAATACAGAAAACAGAGCATTTTTTTCTATCCAATTGCCTTTGAAAAATCAGAAACCTTTCAAAAAACGCAGAATAGAAATCAGAAAATTGCATCTACTTTTGAAAACAAATGCGCAATTTTAAGAACTTACACTACCTTCCCTTTTTTTGATTTACATAAATTGAATTTACATAGTTTAATCCTATTTATTTTGGGGCTTGGTTGCGGATATACAACTGAGGTCAACCCTAGTTTGCAGGAGAAAAAAACAACACCGCCGACCGAGCTTCATGCTTCCATCATTGGGCTTCAACCCTTCGGCCAATTTTCTAAGATTCATGCGACGTCCGTTGCCTCAGCCCTTGAAGCCACCTTTAATTTTAAGGTTGTTGTGTTGCCTCCACAACCTTTACCAGCCCATGCCTTTGTTCACATTAAAACTCCCAGGTACCGCGCTGACAGCCTGATTGTACATTTAAGACGACAGAAAAAAAAGCAATTTGTTTGTGTTTTAGGGCTAACAAACAAGGATATTTCCACCACTAAGCGCGACAAACATGGTCGAACCTTAAAGCCTGCATCACAGTACGAAGATTGGGGCGTTTTTGGACTTGGTTTCTGTCCCGGCGTGGCCTGCATTGTTTCAACGTACCGCCTGAATTCCGACAATCCCCATTTTATAAGCCGATTAAAAAAAATAAGCGTGCATGAGGTTGGCCATAATTTTGGCTTGCCGCACTGTCCCAATTCTGGTTGTGTGATGATGGACGCTGCCGAAAGCATTAATACGATTGATAAGGTAAAACTCGACTTTTGTTCCTCTTGCCGAATGAAATTGCCCAAGTCCTAGACGAGTAAATGGGCGCAGCTCAATTTAAATCCTGATTCTCATAATGGTAAATACCCTTACTGAAATCAGCTCCAACCTGCATCATAAATGAAGCCAGTTTTTGGGCACTTACGGGCCTTAAAAAGCGCAGCCGCCCCCGCAAAATAGGAGATAGAGGTCCCATGATTTTCATAGCCAAACGTTCTGCGGGTCTAGATTCATTGCGCTCGCCCAACAACAAACCGGGCCGCAAAATGGATAGTCGATCAAAGCCAAGTTTTCTAAGTCCAATTTCCATATCGCCTTTGGCTTTTAAGTATGGAAACACAGATACTGAGCTGGCACCCTGCGAAGAAATGACGGTAAAACTACGGCACCACAATTGAGCTCTGCGTGCAATGGCTAGTACCAAATCTACATCTACCGTCCGAAATGCAGCAAGGCTACCTGCCTTTTTGATGGTACTACCCAAACAGCAATATACCTGGTCTGCCTTTATTTCTTCGCCCCAAGCATGAACTTCAGACCAATCGGGTCTAATGACCATCAACTTTGAATCCTCTAAGGGAAACGCTCCACGAACAACAACGCTTACCTGAGCGATGGACTCATTCTGAAGCAATTGACGCGTTAATTCCAGTCCAATCATACCAGTAGCGCCAACAACCATGGCAGTTTCTTGTTTAGAGCTCATGGGAATTCCTTATTTTCGTGCTTCTAATTTTATAAGGCAAAGATACAGTACATATGGCTCAGTTTCATTCATTGCAAATAGCAGAGGTAATCCGGGAAACTCCCGATGCCGTTTCGATTTCATTTGAAGTTCCATCTGAGCTTGCTCAGACCTTTTCCTACATTTCCGGGCAATACCTTACTTTGAAGGCCATAGTGGCAGGTGAGGAAGTGCGGCGGGCTTATTCCTTGTGTTCAGCTCCTGGTCTAGATCGGAGATTAACCGTGGCTGTAAAAGAGGTCAGCGGAGGTAAAATGTCTGTTCACTTAAATCGAAATATTAAGGCGGGCGACCGCATAGAGGTTATGCCCCCCGAAGGCCGCTTTTATTTGCTAACAGATGCTTCGCTGCAAAGACGATACATTCTAATCGCCGGAGGAAGTGGCATTACTCCTATGATGAGCATTCTACGAACAGTACTGAATTCAGAACCCAATTCCAGCATCTTACTCCTGTATGCCAACCGAAACAAAGAGTCCATTATTTTTGAATCTAAGTTACAGGCTCTGGTTGAGCAATATGGAGCCCGAATTGAAGTAAAACACTTTTTAGACTCAGGGGCTTCCGGTTTTTATCAGGCCGGTCCTTTAGGCCAAGATGTGCTAAAAGAAAGCCTTGCCGCCGAAAACTGGGGATCTCAAAGCCATGCATTTATTTGTGGCCCGGGCCCAATGATGGAAGCCGCAAAACAAGCTCTTTTGGAGACCGGCTTACCTGAAAATCAGATTTACATTGAATATTTCTCAGCTCCCACATCTACTGACAATGTAGAAACAGCTCAGGCATCAACCGAAGCCCCAACCGAGGGGAGCAAGGTGTTTGTAACTCTATACGGAGAAACCACTGAGGTTTTAATAAAAGACAACACCAGCATTTTAAAGGCTGCTACCAAAGCAGGTCTTGATGCCCCATTTAGCTGCGAAGCTGGAATTTGTTCCACCTGCATGGCTAAAATTACGGAAGGAAGCGCTCGGATGGATGAAAACAACATCTTGAGTGCCGACGAGGTTAAGCAAGGCTATGTGTTGACCTGTCAAGCACACCCTACCGCTCCTATTGTACGGCTGGAGTATTTGGATTAATAAGCTGTGTCTAAGCCCAAGCCGCCATGGGTAAGCAATTCGGAGGAATTGCGGGCCGAACTGTCCCGCAGGCCACCCGGTGAAATCGGTGATATAAAAAAAAGACTACGCCGGAAAGCATCCGCAGACATTGATCGGAGAGTAGCGGAAATTGGACCAAAAATTGAAGCCGCTATCGATTGTAAAGCGTGTGGAGCCTGCTGTAAAGTGCTCGAACCTCAGCTCAGTTCTGAAGATGTCAAACAACTTGCCAGGTTGGAATCAAAAACCAAGGAAGAATTTATAAAAGCGCGAACCAACAGCCTAGAAAACGGCACGCTCTTTTTGAAAGCAACTCCATGCCAATATCTCTGCGGGACCTCCTGCAGCATCTATGCCCAACGCCCCGAATCCTGCGCCGATTTCCCGCATTTGTATCGAGCTCATTTTATATTTCGTCGCCTAACCTGGGAACATTACCCCCTTTGCCCCATCGTATTCAATGTGGTAGAGCAACTGCTTTCCGAGATTCCAAGCAATGATTAAGGAAACCTGCATCCGACTTCAAGACAAAAACCACACAATTTGTTAAATTTGTAGCATGAGCGATGAAGATCCGGAATTGGATGACGATTTAGGCACTGCAGGAAGTGAGGGAACAGGGTTCACCTCACAATCGTTCATTTCAGGCATGTATCAAGAGTATTTTCTTGACTATGCCTCTTACGTTATTTTAGAGCGCGCAGTTCCTGCATTGGAAGATGGCCTAAAGCCCGTACAGCGACGCATTCTTCATTCTATGATGGAATTGGAGGACGGAAGGTACAACAAGGTGGCCAATGTGATTGGAAACACGATGAAGTACCATCCCCATGGCGACATGTCCATTACCGATGCCATGGTACAATTGGGCCAAAAAGAGGTATTGATTGATACCCAAGGAAACTGGGGTAATATTATGACCGGCGATAGTGCCGCAGCCTCCAGATACATTGAGGCCAGGCTAACCGCATTCGCCAAAGAGGTGGTGTTCAATCCAAAAACCACAGAATGGAACCTAAGTTATGACGGACGGAACAAAGAACCCGTAACGCTGCCCGTGAAGTTCCCGCTGTTGCTGGCCCAAGGTGTAGAAGGAATTGCCGTCGGTTTGGCATGTAAAATCATGCCTCATAATTTCAATGAATTGATTGATGCCAGCATTCAGATCCTGAAAGGGAAATCGGTGGAGTTGTTCCCGGATTTTCCAACTGGCGGAATGGTAGATGTGTCGAAATACAATTCAGGATTGAGGGGAGGAAAATTACGCATCCGCGCTCGAATTTCTATTCAAGACCCCCGCACCCTTTGTGTGACAGAAATTCCATTTGGTACTACTACAGGAAGCCTGATTGATAGCATTATCTCAGCTAACGAAAAAGGGAAAATTAAGGTCAAAAAAATTGAGGACAACACCGCACAAGATGTTGAAATTCTGATTCACTTGCACCCTGGAACCTCGCCCGACCAAACCCTTGATGCCCTTTACGCCTTTACCGACTGTGAAGTCAGTGTGTCTCCCAACGCCACCGTTATTTACAACCAACGGCCTGAATTCATTGGCGTAGAAGAAATATTGACACGAAATACTGAACATACCAAGCGTTTGCTTGAAATGGAACTGAAAATCAGAGAAGGAGAATTGCAAGAAGATATTCTTTACACCTCTCTGGAAAAGATTTTCATCGAAAATCGAATTTACCGCGATATTGAAGAATGCGAAACCTGGGAGGCCATTATACAGGTTATTGATGCCGGACTAACCCCGTTTAAACCTCAATTTTACCGCGAAATTACGGTGGATGACATCAGTAAACTCACCGAAATCCGCATTAAACGCATTTCAAAATTTGACGGGTTTAAAGCCGATGAAAAGCTAAAACGACTTGCCGAGGAATTGGATCAAGTACGTGCAAACCTTTCAACTCTAACCAATTATGCCATTGAATGGTATAAAGAATTAAAACGTAAATACGGCAAAGGCCGAGAACGAAAAACGGAAATTCGCTCTTTTGAATCCATTGAAGCCACAAAAGTGGTGGCAAGAACTGAAAAACTTTTTCTGGACCGTGAAAATGGATTTGCTGGGTTTGGCTTGAAAAATGCCGAGTTCATTTCAGAGTGTTCAGACATCGACGACATCGTAGTAATTCGAGAAGACGGATCAATGATGGTCACAAAAGTGAGCGAAAAAGGCTATGTAGGAAAAGACCTAATTCATATTGCAGTTTGGAACCGAGACGACGACCGTACTGTATACCACATGCTTTACCGCGATGGAAAAAACGGACCGGTGTACATGAAACGGTTCCAAGTAACCAGCATTACGCGCGACAAAGAATACGATTTAACCAAAGGCACAAAAGATTCCGCAGTGGTGTATTTTAGCGTAAATCCAAATGGAGAATCAGAGACGCTAACCATTTACCTAAAACCAAGGCCGAAATTACGTAAGCAGGTGTTTGATATTAATCTGGGCGAGTTGGCCGTAAAGGGAAGGGCCGCACAAGGAAACTTGGTTTCAAAATCTCCAATCCGCCGCATTGTGGCCAAAGAACGCGGCGAATCTACCTTAGGCGCCCTTAAGTTTTGGCTAGACGAGGAAACTCGCCGCCTCAATGCCGATGAACGTGGCCGCTTTTTGGGGGAATTTGACCCGGGCGACCGCCTTCTGGAAATTAGCAAATCAGGAAACTACAGGCTGTTAAAACCCGATTTAAGTTTGCATTTTGAAGAAGATGCCTTTTTGATTGAGCGATATCAAAAAGATCAAGTGCTGAGCTTGGTGTATTTTGATGCCGAAAAATCCTGGTTTATGGTGAAGCGCTTCCAGCCCGAAACCGAAGATAAACCGGTAGGCTTGATTGGAGATCATCCCAAATCCTACATTGAAACGGCAAGCCTTGAGGCTCGACCCGTCTTACAGGTAAATTACCTGAAAGGGGCAGCCAAAGAAAAAACCAGCGTAGAGCTCGAGGCCACAAAATTGGTAGCCCTACGCGGGGAAAAGGCCAAGGGCAATAAGCTGGCCTTTGACCAAATCAAGAAAATTGCTTGGGGAAATCCATTGCCTCCAATCGAATCCGAAAGTCCGGAACAGCCCCTTGAAGACGCGGCAACAAATGAAACGGAAACCAACACAGACAACAACTCCACGGGTTACAGCCCTGGCACAGTTATCGATTTTGGCGACGACCAACCCACATTATTTTAATCTTTGCTTTTCGCAATTTAGAACAGCTTGGCTTTCTTGTTCTCTCAAAATCCATAACGCCTCCCCCCTTTTTCAACCCTATTTCCTTCGCCCATCAATAGATTGGTCTTGGCCAAATATAATTCGCATTAGGTTTTTGGTCATAAACCAATGCACCCAACTCCCCGGCATCAGGTCGGGAAAGCAACACGATTCAAACGCTCAGCACTGTTGACCCAAGTACTTTAATCCCCCCTCCTTAAAACTGAAAATAGATAAATGACTGAACATCAGCGTTCATGAATTGATAGAAAATAAAGATGGCCAACACCATGACAGGGATTTGAGCATACAATGGCATACGGCCCCAAACGCTACGGTACCATTGTTTCCAGGTGGAAGGCAACCAGTGAATGAGCATCCCAAGTGCGAATATGCCCCAAATCCAGCCAAAGGTAGACCAAACGGCCTCAACATGGCCAAATTCCCAGCCTTGTCCCATCCAAATCCGCTGCCATAAACTTTCCACCAATTCCCATTTGTCGTTCGGATTTTTTATATCGCCCGACCGGAAAAACAAACGAGTAAAGGATATAAAAATAAAAGTGATGAAAACCTTCCAGGCCACCACCAAAGGGTGCCTGGACTTTTCATACGGCGAGATGCGCTTCCACCCTTTGTAAACTAGCAACCCCAACCCATTCAGCCCTCCCCAAACTAAAAAATTCCAGCTTGCTCCATGCCAAAGTCCACCAATCAACATGGTGAGAAGCATGTTGATGTTGGTAATCATTCCTTTCCAGATTCCAGGTTGCCAACGGCCGAGGGCATAGGTTATACCCAACAGGACAGGCAAAAGTGCCAATAACCACCACAATCCACTAATCCCGGCTGCTACACCCACTAAAATAAAGGTCCAAATCCATGTACCGGCAGTAGCCTTACGGTTACCTCCTAAGGGTATATAAAGGTAATCTTTCAGCCAACTGCTCAACGAGATATGCCAACGCCGCCAAAATTCAGCTACATTCCGGGCCTTATATGGCGAATCAAAATTTACGTGTAGAGTGAACCCCATAAGCAAGGCTACCCCAATGGCAATATCAGTATATCCCGAAAAATCAGCATATACTTGCAATGAATAAACCAATAATCCCATCACCACGTCCAAGCCCATGAATTGTTCGGGAGTAGCAAACACCTTATCTACAAACTGAACCGCCAGGTAATCTGCCAAAATGAGTTTTTTGGCCAATCCATTAAAAATCAAAAAGGTGGCATAACTCCAGTCGGCTCGACTAAGATTAAATGGCTTGTAAATTTGAGGGATAAACTCTGACGCACGTACAATAGGCCCCGCAACCAATTGAGGAAAAAAGGAAACGTAAAAACCAAAGTCCAGAATGTTTTTTACCGGTTTTAATTGCCCCCGATACACATCAATAGCATAGGACATGGTTTGAAAAGTGAAAAAGGAAACACCTACAGGAAGCGCGATAGAATCAATTGAAAAGCCAGCATTTAAGGAAGCAGGAGCAAATTGATTCGCCCAAACGGCGAGCCAGTTCACCACATAAAATGGGCTATCGGGTTGAATAATTTTATTGGCAGCATCCGTAAAAAAGTAGGCATATTTAAAATACGACAAAGCCCCCAAATTTAAAACCAAACTAAGCGCTAACCAGCCCTTTCGCTTCCAAGGAGTAGAGGTGCCGGAAATTTTAAAGGCAATGTTGTAATCCGTAACAGTAGAAAAAATCAAGAGCAGCCAAAACAAGCCACTGGTTTTGAAATAAAAGAACAAACTAATGCCAAATAAAAAGGCATTCCGCATGGCAATACGCCGGTGTACGGCAGAAAAGCCAAGCATAACCACCAGGAAAAACAACCAAAACTCCCATTGAGTAAAAATCAAAGGTTTGGTCTTGTCAAATACCGAAACCCATTCCCAAAGCAGGGCAGGTAACTCGGAAAAGGTTGGATTCATTCGGAACGTTTCTTTAAATACAATTGATAATCGGTTAATAGCGCTTCAAACATCATATCGCCAAGCAAACGATAGCCTTTAAACGTAAAGTGTACCTTGTCCCGCTGAGCGAGTCCATGCTCTTCCCATATTTTTGCCGAACCCAATCCACCCATAATCTCAAACAAGTCCCAAACCGCAACGCCCTCTGATTCTGCTAATTCATGCATGATTTTTCTTACCAATTCCCCATTGGGATTTGGAGTGTACACGCGGCGACGGCGAATCCGATACGAACGATATGAATCATTGTTGGTAAGCAATAAAATAGCAGCCTGTGGATTGGTGGCACGAACTTGCCGAATCAGCTTTCGATAATTGTTGGTGAACGTGGCAACATCTAGATCCCCCTTTGCCGCATCGTTGATGCCTACACCAAACAACACTAAATCAGGTCTGATTTCAGCCAGATGAGATCCCAGCAAATTGCATTTAAGGTAGGAATGGGTGCTGGCGCCATTTACACCAATGCTGTGATAGGTAATTCCAGGGTCTTCATTCTCCAATTGTATGCCGTATAAAATATACGGAGTTCGAGCCGAGTCTCTGGACAATATGGTTAATGTTAACCTGCTCTGGTGTTTCTCTAAAAAAAATTCCCGGATATGAGTTTCGGGATGCCGGAATTCTCGGTAAGCCACCGGAAGGGAATCCTCCCCCTGAAATATTACATCGTAGTTCTCTGATCCTGCCCCCTCATAAATCCTCAATAGATTGAAATCGCCCTTAATTTTAACATAATCTGGAAAGCTGATGCTTAGGCTTGCTCCGCTATCTGAAGTAAATACCGCCATCCCGGTTAGACCAAGAGGAACAGCAGGACTGCTCTGAACATTTTTTGCGTAACTCCAACTTCCAGAATATTTAACCGAATAATTTCCCGGGTTGTTCGTCTTGGCAATCGAATAGGGGAAAATCAACCCTCGACTCCCTAAGTTCCCAGGGTAAAACGACTGAAGCCGTTCGCGCAGGCGACCTGAAATGATGTCGGCCTGGACATGTGAACCCCCAAAATGAACTACATTAATCCGACCTAGACCTTTAAACATAAGCCGATCCAACAAGGCATAAAAGGGATGTAGCGAAGAACTCCCCTTTGGTTGAATGTTGTTTTTTTGCCATTGTACAAACGGATAGCTTGACTTTGGAAGCGCAGTTTGAGCACTTCCCTGACCAAAAGCCAATAGCAATATGCCAAACAACATCAATCGAAGCGCCATCATTTCTGAGCAATGATTTTAACCCGTTTTCTTAACCGATACACTTCGTATTCTTGCATCAGGGCGGCCTGAAAAATCTGTCCCATTTTCTTGGCTCCCCGATTCGAAAAATGAATGTAATCGCCCACAGCCAGTTGGGGAGATGCCTTCACCCAAGCCACCATAGACTGAGGCCCGCCCATGGCAGACATCATATCAAAATAGGCTGCCCCATGCGCCAGTACCGTGTCTTTCAATATGCGTACATATTCAGGCAAAATAGGATAGGTACGCCAGCTGCCCTCTTTAAAGACCGCCATATCGCTCGGACCCATAAAAAGAATAGGCCGCCCCTGCCCCGTTCGTTTCAAAAAATCAATTTGCTTACCCATAGTAGAAGCGTAATTGCTGGCCGACTTCAACCCATTCAATGATGGTATGATGTTTCCTCCAAATTCCATCAACAGCAAGTCTGCCCCTAAGGCTCTCAAACCCTGAGCCATAGACTGGGCATCTGTCCCTGTAAAAATTGTCCCTGAACACCCGCGCATAGGCAAATTGTCAACAACCACTCCACTGTTTCCACTCAAGGATACCCCATACAATACAGCGGCGGAATCGCTCTGCAAGGTCAACCGAACTTGACTTAGGGCCTCGCTCCTCTTAAATTGAATCACCCGAAGGTCATTCCCTGCCGGCAATCGTTGACTTTGCCCGAATGAGGCAGAAGCATGCAATTCCGATTTCCGATAGCCGGTAAGAACAAGGATCTTGGTGTACTTGCCCGATGCGGCGGTAGCATATATCCCTTTTACAAAGCCAAGTTCCACTTGCCCGGAATCCATTTTTGAGAAGCTCAACAAGGGGCCATAACGCCGGTGCTCAGAGCATCGCCCAGAAGACGGTCCCCAAAGCAAATACCGCCTTAATTTCCCCGTTGCTGTTTGCCCAACGGTGGCCGAAGGAATGGTCTGCTGTACCGGCAACAACCCCGGCCCCATGCCCCCAAATCGAGCCTGAAATTCATTCCGAATTACATCGCTAATGCGGTCAATTTCAATCTGAGAATCCCCCCAATGCAATATGCGAACCAAAGGGGAACCCTGCTTGGACTCAAGCGAATCCAATTGAGCAAAAAAACCATCCAAAACCTCAGGATCTTTAACCGGAAGATGAATCTGAGCCGGATCTTTGGCCTTAAGTTCCAGCAATACTCTAAGGCTATCTTCAGACCCTCTTAATGAAGCCAGACGAAGACTATCCTGCCTGCGCTGTTCCTCTAAAGCTTTCAAATCCACCTCCTTCAACGTGTCTGCCTGCCACAATGCTGACCAACTTTTCCACCTTATTTCAAGCGATCCAATGCTGGGATTTTGCTCAGGCCAGAACAACGATATTCCAGCCATACACGACAAGATCAGGCCGATAGTACCGGCAATTTTTAAGGGTGAACCGAAATTTCGGTTTTGATGTTCCATGAATTATTTGGGTATTTTAAGCTTTTGACCGGGCTGTATTCGACCAGCATCGCTCAACCTGTTGGCCTTTTGAATATCAATATGACTCACTCCTGGATATTTTCTCGCAATAGACCACAAACTATCTCCAGATTTCACCTTGTAATAGGTAGCTCCTTTTTTAGCTACTGGCTTGGGTTCTTGCGGTTCACGCGTAGGCGGAGCAGATGGAATTTCAGGCTCAACCACTTGAATTGGATTTGGTCGCTTAGAAAAAGGCAACAACATCGCCACCTCCTCTTTACCCGGCGTAAACTGCAACCCATTCAATTCAAACCAAACTTCAGGCTCTTCCTTCAATTGAAGCAAAAGGTTCACAATGCTATCTGAGGATGCCTTCAAGCGTTGAAATCCATACACCTGCAATCGTTCAGAATGATCCCCCTGCAACCGAACAGTTTCTAAACCATAAACCTGAATTCCGGCCGGAATTACATCGCCAATCAAATGGGGATTTTGCCTGCGAAAGCTCACCGAATCCAATTTATTCTCATCAATTAAAAAGCCTATGGGCAAGGCCGATTTGGTAATAAAAAAGGGCGGTTTATTCGGTGGACTGAGCGCAGCCGCAGGCAAAAGTTCGCGGTGGTACGAGTACAAATAAATCAAAGCCAAAAATCGATGATACACCCGCAGTGTTGCCGAATCCATCAATTCCAAAACCGAACGGCAGGACTTTGCATCGCAACTCCGGTATTGGGCCTGCCGAACCTGGGCCGGCGACGATAAAAAGGCCAACAAAGCCAAGCTGGAAGGAGTAAATTCAGACCAGACTTCATCCAACTGCCGCACCGCGGCACGAGCGCTGAGCTCTGGGTCAAGGCGCTGATCTATCCAAGGGCTTATTTTCAATCCATACTTGGCTGCAACTGGAGCGTATTGTTTCCATGTACCATTTCGATCCAAATCTATGGGCAACACATCGCCTGAAAAAGCGAAAGCTACCGGAACATACATCAGCGAAGCGGGCAAATGAGCCTCTTTTAAGGCAGGCGCCAATCCATGCATCTCTGAAATTCGTATGGCCCAATATCCCAACTCTTTCTTATACTTCTTCCAAATGTCCTGAGCCTCATCACGAACATCGTCTGTCGATAACCACTCAAATTCGGGAGCCACCTTGCTCAACCGTTCCGAAAAATTCGGATCGGAAGCAGGCTGGGCAAGGCCCGTGCCCCAACAGAGCAGAAACCACACGAAAATTGAACTGAAGTACCTGAGCAGATTCATAGGGGTTCAATGTTAACGCAAATTGCCCAAATTTCATACCCAAAGTTTAGATTGTTTTCAACCTATGCTCGTGAATCCATTCATCCAAGCAAAATCGGAGTGGAATTAGGTTGGTTTCTATCTATTTGTTCCACTTCATTGTTCCGAAAAACCCATTTTCATCAAATCAACCCGGCATTTCATAGTTTGCTGAGCCCCATCCATTCCCTGCAAACTTTTTTTCATCTTTGTACTATGATTGACCGGTACGAAACCGTGGTGGGCTTAGAGGTTCATATTCAACTTTCCACCCAAAGTAAGGCGTATAGCTCTGATTCTGCGGCCTATGGCGCCATGCCGAACCACCACGTGAGTGCTGTTTCTGTGGGACTTCCCGGAACGCTACCCGTAGTCAACAGCAGGGTTATTGAATATGCCGTACGGCTGGGCCTGGCAACCGAATCCAACATCCGGCCCGAAAACCACTACGCACGCAAAAATTACTTCTACGCCGATTTACCCAAAGGCTACCAAATCACTCAGCATACCCCCCCCATTTGCGAGGGCGGACGGGTTGAATTTTTAACCGATGAGGGTGAAAAAAAACAAGTACGTCTGGAACGCATACACATGGAAGAAGATGCCGGAAAAAGCATGCACGACCAGGACCCATTCGATTCCCTCATCGACCTAAACCGCGCTGGAGTCCCATTGCTTGAAATGGTTTCCAGACCAGACATACGGTCAGCCCGCGAAGCCTATTTGTACCTGACTGAAGTGCGCCGCTTAGTTCGACACCTCGACATTTGCGACGGAAATATGGAGGAAGGCTCCCTGCGCTGCGATGCAAACATCAGCGTACGCCTGAAAGGCTCCGAAACCTTCGGAACCAAAGTCGAAGTAAAAAACATGAACTCCATGCGCCACGTTCAAAAGGCCATCGAGTACGAAACTCGACGCCAAATCGAATGCCTGGAATCCGGACAAACCATCGCCCAAGAAACCCGTCAATTTGATGCCATGCAAGGCATTACGCATTCCCTGCGCAGCAAAGAAGACGCCAACGATTACAGGTATTTCCCTGAACCCGATTTACCGCCTGTCGTAGTTACTCCCGAATACATTCAATGGGTAAAGGCTCAACTTCCGCCTCTACCCATGGATCTATACGAAAAATACACCAACAGCTGGGGCTTATCGGCCGCCGAAGCAGCCTTGCTCGTCGAAAACAAAGCAGAAGCCCTTTACTTAGAGGAATTGGTACAGCACTGCGGACAGGTGAAAAATGCCGCCAACTGGCTGCTGGTACGGGTGAAAAATTACTTGAATGAGCAGGGCATCTCCATGGCTGAATTCCCTCTGACTCCTATCAAACTAGGCAGTTTAATTCAATTGGTGGAATCCAATAAGGTCAGCTATACGGCTGCCGCAGGGCCTCTTCTGGAAGCGCTTCTGGCTCAACCTGAAGCCTCGGCAGAACAGCTCGCCAACCAACTCAACCTAATCCAAGAGTCCGACAGCGGAACCCTTGAAAAACTAGCCGATGAAGTGCTGGCCGGCATGCCCGATGAAGTGGCCCGGTACAAAGAAGGAAAAATCGGCTTGTTGGGCATGTTCATGGGCCGACTCATGAAAGCCAGCGGTGGCAAGGCCGACCCGAAAATGGCCTCAGATATTTTGAAACAAAAATTGGCATGATGCGTACGTTTACCCTTTGGGTAGGAATCCTTTGTTTGGCCGGTTTTCAGGCCTGCACACCAAAAAGCAACCTCGACGGCCCCATAAACGGCCCCATAACAGGAACCATCCGCGGAGCCAAAGGCATGGTGGTCTATTTCGAAGAATTGGGCCCCAACGGTACAGAATTCATCGACAGCGACACCGTTGACGCCAACGACGGATTCTGCTTCACCAAACCCGCCGGCGGAGTAAATTTCTATCAGCTGCGCTTGGGCCCCAACCAGGTTACTCCTCCCATGCAAATGCCTTCCAACATCTGCCCCATCATCACCGATTCTACCGAAAAGGTCTTCCTTGAAATCGATCCAAGGTACATGGCAAGTCCCATCCGGGTAGAAGGCAGCCCTGAAACCATGCTGCTGAATGAAATTTTCCGCTTAGTAAAATCCTTTTCACGCATGCAAGATTCCCTGAACCGCCAACTGCAAGGTGCTGGCTTGTCTGACGAAGCCATGCAAGCTCAGCGGCAGCAGGCCTACGAGCAGTACCGCATGCAAATCGTCGCTTGGGTGCGCGCCCACCTTGGCGCCTTCTCTACCCTGCAAGCCATCAACTACCTGGACGTAGAAGACGCCAACAACCTCAGTCTCTTCAAAGAAGTGCTAGATGCCCTATTGCAACGGTTCCCCAACAACTTTCGGGTGGCCAACTTCAACACCCAGGTCAGCATGAAACTCGCCCTAGGCCCCGGCAAAACCGCTCCCGACTTCAGCTTGCCCGAAGCCAAGGGCGATACCCTTTCCCTATCGGGCTTCTACGGCAAACACAAATTAATTCTGCTCGATTTTTGGGCCTCATGGTGCGCCCCTTGCCGGGCCGAAAACCCGAACCTGCGCGCCGCCTACGCTAAATACCACAGCAAAGGATTCGAAATTGTGGGCGTCAGCTTAGACCAAAACAAAGAGGCATGGCTGCGGGGCATAAAAGAAGACAAACTCAGCTGGCCTCAGCTTTCCGATTTGGGCTATTTTAATTCGGAACCGGCCCGCCTGTACGGCATCAACAGCATTCCCGCCAACTTTTTACTGGACGGCAACGGCGTCATCATCACCTCCAATCTAAGAGGTCCGGAACTAGAAAAGGCCATTGAACAATACCTACCATAACAGCTACACGCGCGGCACCGTATTTATCGTGTCCGATGCCCACTTGGGCGTTCCCGGTCCGGCCGAAAGCCTGGCCCGCGAAAAACAACTGGTGGACTGGATAAACACCGTAGCGCTCGAAGCCGAAGCCATTGTATTGCTAGGCGATATCTTCGATTTCTGGTACGAATTGCGGCAAGCCGTTCCGCGGGGCTACACCCGACTGCTGGGTTGCCTGGCGCAATGGACCGACCGCGGATTGCCCATCCACTTTTTCCCGGGCAACCACGACATGTGGACCTACGGCTACCTGGCCGAGGAATGTGGGCTGAACGTGCATTTTGAGGGCGAACTTTGGAACATCGGCGGACGTTCTTGTTTTTTGGCCCATGGCGACGGCCTGGGCCCCGGCGATTACAGCTATAAATTTTTCAAGCGAATCTTCCGCAGTCCCTTTTTCCGCTGGTGTTTCAGCCGCTTGCATCCCAACTTCTCATTTGGGCTGGCCCAATGGCTAAGTCGCCGCAGCCGAGCAGCCCATGCCGAGGCCGAAAAAACATTCCTAGGCGAAGAGCGCGAATGGCTTTATCAGTATGCCTTGCAGCGCAGCGCAGGGCTCGGCAACACCGACTTCATCTTCGGGCACAGGCACTTACCGGGCATCCACAGCCTACCGGGCGGCAGCCGCTACATCAACACGGGCGACTGGCTCAGCCACTTCAGCTACCTAAAAATTCAGGGCGGCAGGCTCGAGCTCTGCTACTGGAAATCCGAATAAAATTTCATAATATAAAATTATTGCAATTTTTTGGGGGCGGCCGGGCGGGCTTTCAGCGCTAGTCCGCAAGCGGGCGGCGGGGCTGCCAGCGGGCGGCGGTGGCTCCCAAGGTCGCCTCCTCGCCGCGCGGCAACCGCCCCGCCCCCCTGCGGCCTACCTGCTTCAATCCCTGCCGCGGGCCTCATCGAAATAAAATCGAAGTAAAGCAAAAAAGTTTATCCATCTTCCAAGCCAAAAAGGGCGAAAACGCATAGCCCTTCCCATAGAAAGACCACTGATTTTAGATAAAAACCCGTACATTCGATAACAAGAAACAAACCTTCGCCTATACAACCAATTTGAAAGATTGGCGAAGGTTTATAGCGGCTATAAATGAGTTCTCTGCAAGCAAAACTAACTTCCTGCAAAAAGTATTCATAACTCTGCATTTAGTTTAATCTTTACAGTAACCAAATATGGAATTTTGTGGCATAATTAATTAAATACAAGAATTATGTCAACAAACAAAAAATTACCTGCAGTTTTAATTACGGGTTGTTCATCAGGACATGGAGAAGCTTTAGCTAAATTATTTGTAAAAAATGGCTATCCCACTTATGCATCGGCTCGAGAATTAGCTTCAATTGAAGAACTGGAAGGATTGG
>JAQCBQ010000235.1 GCA_027621385.1 Bacteroidota bacterium
CCCCAAACCTCTGTGAACGTTGCGGCTTCCTTCGTGTACTTTGTGTTAAAAAATAGCCCTCCAAGCCTGCACCCGTTTTTTACCACAAAGCACGCTATGCCGGCGCAAAGGACACAAAGCCGGTGTAGTAAAAAAGACCGCACTATCCTTCCTCCCCAAACCTCTGTGAACGTTGCGGCTTCCTTCGTGTACTTTGTGTTAAAAAATAGCCCTCCAAGCCTGACCCCGTATTTTTAACACAAAGCACGCCATGCCGGCTCAAAGGACACAAAGCAGGTGTAGGAATTGCCTTAAGGCCGACTACCAATCAAAAACCGATCGCTGCGGGTCCAACCTCCTGGCCCATGGCTGCTCAGAACATAGCTGCCTGCCGGTAAATGGCGCAATTCAAGTGTATACGAAGTTTCTCCCGTTAAAGCTACCTGCTGCCGATGCACTTCCCGACCCAGCAAATCCAACACACGGAAGGTATAATTGCCCATTAACTCAGCATGAAAATCAACGGTTACTTTGTCATACGCCGGGTTGGGGTATAAGTTCCATTTTTGAGCACTCAATTCTCCAGTAGACATTTGATATCCCACAGTGAATTGAAAATCGACACCATTGCCAAAATCTCCTCCAAAATTCCGAAGCATGGAGTATGGAGAAACAGCTTGCATAAACCTCAAGGATCCGGTACCGGCTTGCTGATTGGCCCAAAAGGCAATGCCGTCGCCTCCGCTGTCGTTAAAACGGAACCGATAGCAACCGGGATCTAGGCGTATGGTATCTCTGGCAAGGGTATTGATGGGGAATGAGTTGCGCGAGCGCACAACCTGTCCATTGGCATCCTCAATAAACCAGTTGTTTTCTCCGGGAACCATGTTGGTTTTAAAGAAGATAAAAAAGGAGTCGGGCATTTGAGGAACGGCTTGAAAAGCACTTTGTTGCTCGTTGTTGAAGGCCAATTCATCGGTTTGTCCATTGGCTTCTGTTATTCGTGCAAAAAAGGTGTTGGCACCAAAAGAATTGAACCAGCTGCCCAATGGGGGCAAATCCACCTCGGTTTCAGCCAATAGGGCCAAACTACCCGTCCAATTGTACACCTGCGCAGTGCCACCGCTAACCCCATATTCAATTTTGGCTGAGGTCAGTGCTGTTGCGCCATTGTTCCGAATCCGAATTTTTGGACTTCCACAAATGGGATTGAACCGGGAGTGGTTGGGATTGGAGCTGGGAGCTAAAATCTCTTCTACCGAAGCGTCGTTTTGATAGGTGGCGGGGAAATAATCCACCACATGCCCTTCGGTAATGTAGCTGCAATAATTGTTGTTGACGTTGGTAAATGCCTGCATGTCAAAGCCAATTAAATTGCTGTTTCCCAGCAAAAAGGGAGTGACGTTGTGGCGAAACCAAGGCACAGACCCCCCTGGGCACCAGTTGGATCGGTCGTACACCCAGGTCCCGCCTTGAGGGAAAATCGGGTTCCATCCGCAGCTGTTGTCCCACACCGCTGCCGAAGCCTGAGATTGGTTGTTGACCTTTAAATAGTAGTTCTTACTGCAAAACTCCGCGCAGTTTTCGTTGCCACCGAAGCCATGGCCGGTAATGTACAACAGGGCATCGGTGCGCGTTGCTCCCGGAAAGGCTTGGTGCAACAGAGGAGTCATGTAATTTCCAATAGGATTGCTTGGATTTCCATAGGGGAAGCTGCCCCCAAACATTTTTTGCAGTCTGGCCACCTTCAACGGCGGCTCTCCTTCTACAAAATGAAAGTTCAACGTGACAGTAAACCCGTCTTGGTACCCGCTGTAAAAGGCCCGAATTTCGACGGAATCTTGCAACAAATCTTGAAAATCTGTAACATCAAACCGATAGGTCCATTTCCAAGTGTTGGGATAGGTACCGGCATAGGGGGTGATGAGGCGACCAATTTCTATGTTTTCAATCACTTCAAAAACCTGATAGGTGGTGATGTAGGATTGATAGACGATGGTATCTGGGTTCCAAAATACGGTGTCGGTAATATTCCCCTGAGCATCAAACAAATAATAACTTCCCCAGGCGGGCCATCCGTTCAAGGTGTCGGTCGCCAGGGCGGGTTGCTGAGTGTTCTGGAATAAAATGGCCTGCAGCGGGGCATTGAAGGTGGTGTCCACCGATTGAGTTCCTGCATTCCAAGCGGTGGTAAAGGTTGGAAACCAAGAAATTCCAACGGAATCGGGCGTGGTATTGCCCACCTTGACATGGGGGTTTTGAACCTGATTCGAATCCATAGTGCCGGTACGGCGACGAAGAAAAATCTGAGTGGTATAATCCCATTCTGAGCAGCCGCTGCTGGGGCAGCCCAGGGTGTAATCCATAAGCACTTTATAAAAAGGCCCTTGGGCTGCCGAAGGGAACTGAGCCCAGCGGTCGTAATTTCCGTACCAACTCATATGTACGGCCTGGTGACTCTGCACGTGTAGCGTATCGCCAGGGCCGGCCCAAGCAAAACCAGGAAGTAGGAATAAAAATAGAGCGTATAGTTTTTTCATGCTTATCTCTGCTTGATTATCTTTACCTAAACAAAATGAATTTCAAAGATAGTATTTTGATGCATCTGTGCCGAAGCTGTTTCCTTGCAATCCTTTGTTTTCTTTTGCTAAGTGCATGCCGCTCAACTCGATTGCCCGAGGCTCCCCAATCGAAAACAATCAAGCCCGGGGCAAATTTGCCGCCCCCACGGCCAGCTGTGATTGGTCCGCCTCAAGGCCCCAAGCCGATTAAATCGGTGCCTCCCGGTGCCGACAAGTCGGTTGGCGAGCCCCCAAAAACACCTCCGTTTTAATGTGCTACACCGTTTCGGTGTATTATGC
>JAQCBQ010000236.1 GCA_027621385.1 Bacteroidota bacterium
TCCTTCTATGCCGAGGCACATTGGGCCTTAACCCCGATCTCAAAGTTCCCATGCCAACAGGGTATGAGGCGCGGCAGGGATTGACGAGGCTACCCCGCAAAGGGCGAAACGGCTGCCGGCCCTTGCGCGGCAGAGCGACGCGAGGAGCTACTGCCGGGCCTGGGCCGGCCCGTTTCGCCCTGCGGAGTAGCCCGGAAAGCCCGGCTGCCGCCCAAATCAATACCCTTCAAACCCTTATCAAAAAAGGCCCAAATTCAATTTCCCCTCTTTTTTTTGCACTTTTGAGCTTAAATCTGTTGAACCTATGCACGCTTTCTTTCGCTCCCTGATTCTTTCCCTGTTTCTAATCGGCAGTACAGCGCATCCGCTGCTCGCTCACGAAGGCATGTGGCTGCCGGTATTGTTGCAGCACCTCAATGAAAAAGAAATGAAAGACATGGGATTGCGCATCAGCATTGCCGACATTTACTCGGTCAACAATGGCAGCCTGAAAGATGCTGTTTTTATTTTTGGTGGAGGCTGTACCTCCGAAATCATTTCCAGCCAAGGTTTGCTGTTAACCAATCACCACTGTGGATATTCGGCCATTCAATCGCATTCCAGCATGGCGAACAATTACCTGCGCGATGGTTTTGTGGCTAAAACCCAAGCCGATGAACTTCCCAGCAAGGGGCTGACCGCCACGCGAATTGTGCGCATTGATGAAGTTACTTCTCAAGTTTTAATGGGCGCCATCGATGCTTCGGGCAAGCGAAATGAAACTCAAATTCAAGCCAATATTCAGGCATTGAGAGACAAACTGTCGGCCGAAACCGGTTTTAGTCCGGTGGTGAAATCCATGTATTACGGCAATCAATACTATGTGTTTCTTACTGAAGTATTTACCGATATACGCATGGTGCTGGCGCCCCCCTCTTACATTGGAAAGTACGGTTACGATGAAGACAACTGGATGTGGCCTAGGCACACCGGCGATTTCAGCATGTTCCGTATTTATGCCGGTGCCGACAACAAGCCTGCCGCCTATTCGCCCGACAACAAACCCTACAAACCCTATCGGCATCTGGAAATAGATTTGGGCGGGGTAAAAGAAGGTGATTTCACCATGGTGTATGGTTTCCCCGGGCAAACCCAGGAATACCTACCCAGTGAATCCATCCGTTTGCTCATGGAAAAAACCAATCCGGCCCGGATTGAACTACGAGAAAAGGCCCTTTCAGTAATCAACGCAGCCATGGCCAAATCGGCCGAAACCCAATTGCAGTATGCCGCCAAACAAAGCCGGATCAGCAATTATTGGAAAAAATGGATTGGGGAAAACCGCGGACTCATCAAGCTCAATGCCGTGGCACAGCGGCAGGCCTTGGAAAAAGAATTTCTAAAACTGGGAGGTTCTGCCGAAACCCTGAACGCCTTAAATGCCCTTGAAAAATCAGGTGGAGATGTTCAAGTCGCCTATGAAGCCTACGTCGAGTTCATACGCTCAGGTCCTGAATTAATTGGTTTTATGCGCAGCTACATCAGCGCCCTTGAAGGCCTGCAAGCTGCCAAAGAAAAAGGAGAATTGGATGCCTTGGCTGAAAAAACCCGGGCCCAAATCGCCTCATTTTACCAAAAAACCGATTTAGAGGTAGATAAAGCCATATTTAAAGCCGTATTTCCGGTGTTAAAACAGCATTTGCCGGCCTCATATTGGCCTTCTGAATTGAACCAGCAAGTAGAAGGCATTGGGCTAGATGCCTTTACCGATCAGCTCTACAGCAATTCAGTATTTGCCTCGGCCAAAAAATTAAGCGCCCATTGGGATAAATCGGTATCGAGCGCTGAGGCCCAGCCTGAGCCGGCATTGTTGTTTGTACGCAGCTTGTATGCCTACCTTTTGAACACCTTGCAGCCTGAATTTGCCAAAACCAATACCGAACGGGAAGCCTTGATGCAAACCTACATGGCTCAATTGCTGAACACCTTCGAGGGCAAACGCCGGCTGTATCCGGATGCCAATGGAACATTGCGGCTCACCTACGGAAAAGTGGAAGGGTATTCGCCCCGCAGCGGAGTCCGCTACCACTGGCAAACCACCTTGAGTGGATTGCTGGAAAAATACCAGAAAGACCATCCTGATTTCCATTTGCCGGAATCCTTTTTGACGGTAGCCAAATTGCAGGATTTCCAGCCCTATTATTACGGAAAAGATTTACCGGTGGCCTTTATTGGCAGCAACCACACCACTGGGGGCAACAGCGGCAGTCCGGTATTGAACGAATACGGCCGTTTGGTTGGCTTAAACTTTGACCGCAGCTGGGAAAGCACCATGAGCGACATCATGTTTGATCCGGAGCGTTGCCGAAACATAGCCTGCGACGTCCGTTACATTTGCTGGGTGGTTGACAAAGTGATGGGCGGCGGCCATTTAACAGAAGAAATGACCTTAATCGAGCCCAGTTCAACCCGGATGCGTTAAGGGTTGAGAAAAATGGGGTTTTTGTGGGCGGCTGCGGGCTTTCACCGGTAGTCCGCGGTGGGCGGTGGCTGGCCCAGCGGGCTTGCGGTGGCTCCTAAAGTCGCCTCCGCGCCGCGCGGGCCAGGCCCCGTCCACCTTGCGGGCTACCGCGTTCAATCCCTGCCGCTGGCGTGGTTGTGAGCAAAACGGTATAATTTGAGGCTACAATAATATCACCCCTATAATAATGTCACCCCTACGGGGTTCTAATGTCGCGATCACCAATACTTTTCTACAATAATATCACCCCTACGGGGTTTGGTTGGGGTTAAGTTTCATAGCCGCCTTTGTGAACTTTGTGAATCCCTTGGGGCGCTTTGTGGTAAAAAAACCTTATTCA
>JAQCBQ010000032.1 GCA_027621385.1 Bacteroidota bacterium
CAAAAAAGTACTCCGGTCGGCGCAATGCGCTAGATATAGCTAGGGCTTGCAGCTCCTTTGCGAACCTTTGTGTCCCCCTTGGCGGCCTCTGTGGTAATTTGGCCGTTATGCCTGAACTGAGATTTTTACCACCCCCCAAGTCGGCGCAAATGGCACAGAGGGTCTGGTGTGCAGCTAACGAACTCGAGGCTCCTTTGCGAACATGGCGGCTCCCATGGCGGCCTTTGTGGCAAATCTGACATTGAAGCCGAAATCAGTTTTTTACACCAAAACCACCATGTCGGCGCAAAGGACTCAATGTAGTCATTGTAGAGCAACTCCAATTAAAACGAAGCAGATGCATTAAGGCTGCAAGGTAAAGCGTACGCTAATGCCCCCGTTGGTGGTGCTGTTTGGAAACTGATTTGATACAAATGGATTCGTACCCATATGGTCTACAAATGCCCGAGCAGTGATGGATTTGCTCAACTCGTATTCCGCAAAAATCTTGATGGTGATTTGTTGTTGACCCGCGGTAATTTGCTGTACTTCTTCTTGGATTTTACGGATGATGGTAGAATTATCGCGCCAGCCAATATCGGCCCGTACATTAAATCCATTCTCCAAGCGCCTTCCGTTAATGAGGAAAGGCAGTTTAAACTTGGCCACTTTGTAGCCGGCCCCTACGCTAACCTCGAACGAATTGGTTTCGGTTACTTGATTGTTCGGGAAGTTTAAGCTAACATTTCGGCTGCTTTTTACTTCAACGGCTGTTTGAACCTCGTTTTTGAAGGTCATGTCAACCTTGATGAGGGGCTGAAATTGCTCTTGAATGCTTACTGAATTCAAAAAGAATCGGCTGATGTAGTTGCCATCTGCCCCAAATTCACTGTAGCCAAATGGATTGGATTGCCAATAGGCGGAACTCAAGTTGTTGTAAACGTTGTTGGATTGGAATCCCGATACACCCAAGGTTGATTTATAGCTGTGGGTTAGTACAATGTTTTTGAATCGGTCTGCGAAAAACGGGATGTTTTTCAATCCATCAAACTGCAATCTCCAATTGGGAATGGGAATTTGAGGGAACATGTTTAATGACTGTGATTCGGCATCAACGCCGGTATATGCGCTGATAAATGAATAATACAATACATCGGTTTGGTTGCCTCCAAACCCAAGTTGATAGATGGCGTTCGGGTTTACATTGCTGTTTGGATTTTGCTCGGCAAGCCGCTTAGAAAGAACGCTGCGGTGTTGAAGCATGCGGTCGAAGGTGGGCGAGCTGAAATTCGGCCCTAAACCATCAAAAAAGGAACCCAAGGTCATGTACGACATACTAAAATTACCCATGGTCAATGGGTTTTGAGTCCGGAAGTCGTTTTCACTGGGCACATACCGATAGTTCGTTTGGTAGTTTTCCGAATAACTGCGGTCGGCATTGAAGGTGATTCGGAACCCTCGGAATGGCTCATAAGTGGCATTCCCGCTCAGCGTTGAGGAATGGGTACGCATAAACATTTGGTTGAGGGTAGAGTCTCGCACCAACCAGGAATCCTGTACTATTTTGTTTTGTAAATCTTGATCATCGTATTGCCGCCCGAATGCAAAGTCGGGTCCGATGGAGGCTCCGCCCAAATTCATGCCCAAAATATCGGTCCCGGATGCGTATCCAGGCAATACGGTTCCATTGGTTTGGGTATAACTAATCGATATGTTTTTAAATCCGGTGGCCATTCTAACAAGGGTATTGGGAATGACACCCCAATCCATTTTTTTCCGAATGCGCTTCCCTGTAATGGCAACGGAAGCTCCACGTACGTCAGTGGCAGCAATGAAACGAATACGACGATCGTCAACCACTTCGACTTTCCCTTTTACTGTGTCGCCGTTCTGCGCAAGCACAACTACTTCTATATCTTCGGTTTTCAACTGGTGTTTGAGCGTACGCTTCCTATCCTTTTTAAACGACAATCGTTTAGGAGAATTCCAGCTGACAATTTTGATTTTGACTTTGCTGGAATCAGCAATGGGTTCGTCATCTTTAGGTTTTCTCTTTTGAGGGCTAGCATGCAATTTCTTCAAATAATCTGATTTCCTATACAGGGTATTCATGTTGAATTGCCCGTTTAGTTTTAGGGTTTGATTGTTTTGCACTACATTTCCCCAGCGGCCCAATGTGAACTGTCCGGACTGAGGTGTTTGCTCTAAGTTGCTTGCCGTCCACGAGAAATCTCCTCCATATCCCGCTGTTACATTTACCCAATCAAACCAAGGAAATTTATTGATTGGAACAGAATAGTTGGCATCAAAACGGTGCGTGTAACGGGTGTTGCGACCTAAAAATGACGTGCGTGGGCGAACTAGGCTGTCTAAGGGCATTTCGGGCTCGTCAATTCTTGAATTGTTGGTGGCCGAGAAGGTTAAGGTTACAGCCCGGGTGGGATTGTACTGGAACTCATAATTCCGAGTCCAAGTAAAGTTTTTTCGGTAAGTGGTTTCAATCAACAAATCGTAACGGGTTGTGTTTCTAAGCTTAAACTCATTCCAGTCTCGAAGAACATTTGCACTAAAGCCAAGCCGTTTGGGCATGAAGCTTAAATTGAAGTCTTTTACAAATTTCAGCCAGGGCGATTTGAGTTTTTTATTCCGTTTAAAGGGCTCCCAGTAGGTGACGGTAGGACTAAAGCCATAGGTTAGGCTGGCTTTGTGTTGGAAGGTGTTGTTGAATTCTGTTTTGGTATCGCGGAACAGCTCTTCGGTATAGGAATAAGAGGCCGAAAAGTTAGATATGTCATACAATTTGGGCTTACCCGCTCCTTTTCCCCTCTGCTTGCGCATGTTATTGATATTGAGGCTCTTTCGTTCTGTCACTTCTTCTACCAAACGGCTCAGGGAATCGCGGGAAAAATCATTAGGCAGGGCACCTAGGGCATCGGTGAATAGAATATCCGGGTCTAAGGGATTAAATTGAGGACTGGCAATGCTCCCTGAATACCCGAAAAATACGGGAATACTAACCCCGGCCTCTTTTCCAAAAAACTTGCCCAATTCAAATTTGGTGGTTAAATCCAGATTGGTGGTGTTTTCGCGGCTTCTGTCTTGAGGCCGTTGTTCGATAGAACCAAAACCAAATCGGGTGGTACCGACAGAAAGGCCAACTTGACCAAAATCTGCCAAATCAAGTGTAGTTCGAGCCAGTGCGGCCCAGCCTCCCAATTCAAAGTAGTCGGTGGCACGAAGTTCATTCACCCAAACTTGAACGCATTTCGCCATTCCATCGTCCGGCTGTGGCTGCCCTGTTTGCCAAGGATTGTTTTTCTTGGAGGGGTTTCTTACTCCAATTAAAATGGTTCGAACATTGGCTAAATTCGGATTTCCCCGAACCGAAATGCGGGCCCCATCAATCAAATCGCTGTAGATTAAATTTGGATTTTCTCCTTCCGTATTCCGCCGCAGTTTCAAATCAGCCAATAGCTTTAGTTCAATGCTCACCAAATTTTCTGCAGGCCATACGTTTTCCCGATAGGCAAAGTCTTTGTTGGGGTCTCCGCTGGCAGCATTGGGCTGAATGGAAACGTCCGAGGGCTTTAAAGGAATTTCATACTCATAATAATTCTCAGAGGCGTCCATGCCTAAGCGAACAAATATCGACACGTCGTTGCTATCCAAAATGGAGTTGTCGCGCGACTCCAAGTGGGTATTCATGCGCACATACCGGTAGGCCCTTAAATCCAGTTCTGAATTTTTGAATACGGCCTTTCCTTCCCCATCTTTAAGATCGCAGGCGTTCAGTACCAACGACTGTTCATTGAGTTGCTGAAGCTGAGGGTTTGCTGGATCAATTTCTCGGGTAATGCCCGGAGGTAGCACATAGGGGAATGGAGCCTTTTGTGTATTTTCTTCAATATTTACCGTGGTAGAGTTAAAGTCAGCACCCTCTTGCCAAATATCGGCTACATCGGCAATTAGGCCCTGAAAGACCCGCCAGTCGGAACGAACCAATTGCATGGTGGCCATGCGCAAAAACACATCGTCATCAAATTCCTTCAAGGCCATTCGCATAAAACGAATGGAACGGAAATCTGAAATGTTTCCAAAGCGTTCCCGTTGCTCCGCATAAATGGGAACTCGGAACTGAATCCACTTCACCGGTTTGTTGATGGTGCCGCCAGAAGGTCCAGGTACGGAAACGGTGGTATTTAAAATGTCTGTAATAAAGTTCTCTCCGATGTCGTCAAGGTCATTCTGCCGAAGACTAATGCGGTATTGGTAATAGCTTTCGGGCTGGTCTAAGGTATAGTTGACATTAATGTCCTCGCTGTTCGGAACTACACCATAGGCCTCTGTGTTGTTTTCTGCCGGACTATTGCCATCGGGGCCCAGAAAATGCTTGTATCGGTTGTGAATGTAGTTCTCTCCGGGAATGTTGGTGCTGTTGTCGTAGCTCGATCCGGCATAATGCCTGAAGTTGTCGCCGGCGGGGTCATCTCTTAAATCCTGCAGGGCCGACGGATTTCCCGCAAATTTGAGTTCCACATCGTTCATGAAAGCCTGAAAGAAGGTACTTTCCTCTTGGTCATTCAACCCATCGTAACCTACATCTTGAAGGTCTCGATTGGCGGGTAAATTGTCAAAGTTCTGATTTATGGGTTGCAGCAATGGAATTTTACCCCAAGCGGTTTCAATGGTTGGTCTAGACTCCTCAGGTGTAGGGAGTCCATTTTCGTAGCTCATGCGCCCATCGCGCAGAAAATCCTCATTCAGGTTGCCCACTTGAAGCAGCAAATCTCCGCCGCCACCCGGCAATAAGTTTCTGTTGGTGGCTCCAGGAGTACCCACATCCCATTCCTTTAATTGATTCAAGTCATTGGCTTGGTAGGGGTCCATCATCCAAAATTCAATGTAGGCAATATTGGCGGCATCCCAGTTGGTGGTTTCCATCCGCCGCATCAACAAACCAAAGTTGGATTTTGGATTTTTTAAGGCAACCCGGTCCGAAATACTTTCATCAAAATTATTGATGTCAAAATTATAGGGGCCCCGCTCTCCCGGGTAAAAATGAATATCAAATACCTGCTGATTGATTTGCTGTTGAGTGTAGTTGGGTTGAAACCCCGGAAAAACCTCCATCGGACGAACCTCGCGCAGGTAGTTGTTGGCGCGCATCAACGGGTCGTTGGAAACGTTGGCCGGAGTCTGGGTGTTTTGCCGGAAGAAAAGCGGGTCTAAGGTGAACCAGGTCAGTTTGGCCCGATTAAACCCATACCGCAAATCATCGAAAAATCCACCGTTTGGAAAGGCGGGATTGTCTTGAGGAACCGATCCGAGTTTCCATTGAAGCGGGCTTTTAATCTCTATGGCGGTTTCCGCCGCCTCAAAGTCATCAATGTACGAAACCCCATTCTCCCCATTGGCATCAATCACTCCATTAAACCCAGGAATCAAATGGGCAAATTCACCATTGAAGGTCAACAAAGAGGGTGCCTTGGTGTCTATCCCCGGAATTTTATCTACTAAACGGGTTACAAAAGGCAATTCCTTGCTGAAGTTTAAATCCAAACCCCAAATGGTGTTGTTCACCGGCTCGTTTCCAATGTCAATTTTTTGGGTTAAGGGCAGCTCACTCAAATTCATGATGGTGGCCCCGGCAACTAGATTTTTACTGAGTTTGTAATCTACATGGGTACCCATCAACCTCTTTTGCTGTATGTTGAAGGTGGCATTGTTCTCCATCGAGATGTTGATGGGCAGTCCGGAACTTAAAATGCCATCATCGATGATACGAACCCGACCAATGGCATAATCCACCGTATAATGCGTGTTTTCAAGAAGGGTTTGCCCCCCCGCAGTAACGGTAACCGAACCTTGTGGAACGTTAAAGGCATTCAGGCTAATTTCCGATCCACTTGCTCCTTTATAGCTGCCCCCCAAATAAAACCTGTTTTTCTCTTGGTTTAATTCGGCCAGCTCCTGAATGTTTTCATACAGCTGATCAAAGGCATAGCGCTCCGTCATGGCTTGAATATCTACGCCCGGATTGGATTGATTGGCCTTGGTAAATACCTGAGCCAAATATCGGGTTGAAAAAGGCTCAGCAACAGGGAAAATAATCCGCCCATTTTGAGCGATGATGGTTTTGCCCTCCAAAAAGTCAAAAAACCCATCCTTTTGTTGGTCGCCTTGTGGATTCAACCGGTCCAAATTAAACAACTGAAGCAAAGGTGTACCACTCA
This sequence comes from Bacteroidota bacterium, assembly GCA_027621385.1. GTDB lineage: Bacteria > Bacteroidota > Bacteroidia > CAIKAF01 > CAIKAF01 > CAIKAF01. The sequence goes on from JAQCBQ010000032.1 coordinate 6,213, forward strand.
CCCCGGGGGCATTCGGAAAGTAGTTTACCTTGACCCCGGTTTCTGTGTCTTGATACAAGATGTTTAAGGTGAAGTCCTGCTGTCCGATGTTATATCCTCCAATGGAATAAATGTTTTTCATCATCCAAGGCCAGTTGGCCTCATTGATGTCAAGATTGGATGATTTTAATAGCTTGACTACCAGAGCGGAGGGGCTAGATAAATCCTGAGAGAATTCACCCACTTTGTAGGTCTGTCCTCCCGCCGTGAATTCATATGCCACGGCCAATACTTCATCTGCATTCAGAGCCTGGTTTAGCGAAATGTAGCCAAGTAGGGGATGAAAGGTGTATTCATTTTGGGCAAGCAGGCGGGCATTAGTAAGTTTCTCAATTTGAGTCCCGTTGTTCAATTGGTTGAACAAGTACTGCGAGGTGATATCACGCACCTGGGGAGCCAGGGCTGCCGGGTCGAAACCATTGACTCCATTCGAAGGGTAACCGGAAGGATTTGGAAGGTTCTCCCCCAAAGGTAAAATGGCCACTACATTCCGGATGTTTTCAGTAGCATTAATGCGGTTGGTTACCCAAACTTCAATTCGGGTAATATTTACGGGCGAGGTTATGTAGGGCAGGGTTTGATTGGCTTGGTCGTAATTGTTTTTAAAGTAATCACCCAAAAAATAGTGCCGGTTGGCTTCGTATTTGGCTGCCGGCAAGTCAAATTCGGTGACCTGAGCTCCACCCTGAACGGTGATGTTTTGGCGCTGACCCTGCTGCTGACTAAATACGCTGGTAATTTCCCAACGCCCAAATTTTAATTTGTTCTTTACTCCAAACAAGGAAGAGGACCCCTGAATCAGTTGCCCGGTCAATCCCATGTTGACATTGCCAAATTCAAGCAGCTGAAGAATGTCATCCTCCCCGCCTTCGTACTTTAAATCCAATTGGTTTTCAAACGCAAATACGGCCTCTGTATTGAAATTCGTTCCCAACTTGATTTTGTCTCCGATGGACCCCGTAACATTCACCTGAATGTTCTGGTCAAACTGGAAGGTAGTAATGGTGCGCTGCGCCAAAGGAATACTAGGGTTCTGATTCGCATTGACCCGAATCCCCATGATCAATTCCGCTGAGCCCGTGGCCCGAATATCAATTTTTCCAAGTCCGGCCGGGATGTTGGCCAAATTTATTTTTGGAATCAACGAATTGCTTTCTTTGCCTGAGGATTTTTCCTTCTCTTTTTTCTTCCAATAATCCATGATTTCTCGGGCAGATTGTCGGGTGCGGTATTCCTTCTCCGATAAATATTGCCTTGAAATCTCAGCCCCTCCAATCTTTTTTACAATTAGATATTGCTTTAAATCTGGATCGTAGGAAACTTCTTCTTCTGTCACCCCAACTCCACCCATAAACCGATGGTTATTTGTATCCACCTGAGCTACTGCTGCTGGAGCCAATGCAATAAAAGCAAACATAAGGCAGGTCTGAAGGGCCTTTTGCTTAAACCGTTTGGTATGTGCACACAACAACCTCACTCTTTGTACAACTACAAATAATTTAGTGCTTTTCGAATCCAAGCTTCCACCGGCTCACCTCCCTCTATTTCCTTCGATACCCGATCCAATGCTTTTTCAATCACAGGTCGAGTAAAGCCAAGAGCCAGCAAAGCCAAGGTGGCCTCCTGACGAACCGCCCCCCCAATCTGCCCGCCACCTACTGAACCGGCATCCAAGGGCTGCACTTTTCCCACCTTGTCTTTTAAATCCACAATGATGCGCTCAGCCGATTTGGCTCCAATGCCTTTGATTCGCTTCAAAGAACCAACATCCTCCGTTAGTATAATCCGTTGTAAATCAGATACTGAACTGGCAGAAAGTATCATGCGAGCCGTCGTTGCTCCAACCCCTGAAACGCCAATCAACAACCGAAACATGTCACGCTCGTGCTCTTCTGCAAAACCGAACATTTGGTGTGCGTCCTCACGAATGATTTGATGAATCAGCAACTTTCCCTGCTTCCAAGACTGAATGATGTCATAGGTCTGCAATGAAATAAATACATGATAGCCCACGCCTTGACATTCAACCACAGCATGGGTAGGTGTAACTTCTACAAAAGATCCGTTCAAATGGGTAATCATCCGGCAAAAATATCCTATACGTCTAAAAAATTCCCCAAAGGGAAGAAATACAACTGGTTGGTGGGATATAGGTGTTCTATAGGCCGGAGTTTTTGAAACAGGCTACAAATATACACAACAGGATTGTTTTTCAGGACTTTTAACAAATTCCGGCTAAGACTCAGCTTCAATGACAGTTTTCTGCGTAGGTTTGGGGCATGAATATCGGCATTATTGATACCCATGCACATTTAAATGATGCCCGTTTTAAGGAGGATTGGGCAGATATGCGCCAACGAGCAAAAGACCAAGGAGTAGTCGCAACCATTCTCCCAAACGTGGATGTTGATACCTTGCCCGAGGTGCAAAAATATGTGTCATCGGAACCCAATTGGTGTTTCGGAATGCTGGGCTTACACCCATGCTCGGTAGAAGAAAACTGGCAAGAACAGCTAAAAGAAATCTGGAAGCACTCAAATCAGGTAAATTGGGTCGCCATTGGCGAAATTGGCCTGGATTTGTATTGGGATAAAACCTCCCTCAGTCGGCAACAAGACGCTCTGGATTGGCAATTAATTAAGGCCGCCGAAATGGATTTGCCCATATGCTTGCACACCCGAAATGCACATTCGGAGACGGTGGCGACGCTGAAGCGGCTAAGACCCGCCGCCGGTGGTGTTTTTCATTGTTTTAGCGGTAATTATTCTGAGGCAGTTCAGGTGTTTGATCTAGACATGTACATCGGTATTGGAGGGGTTGTGACCTACAAGCAAACAGAACTGCGCGAGGTCTTAGCTAAAGTCGGTTTGAACAGGGTGGTTTTAGAAACCGATAGTCCTTACCTGCCGCCAGTTCCTCACCGAGGCAAACGGAATGAACCGGCTTGGTTAACCGAGGTTGTGCATGCCATCGCTCAAGCCTGCCGTTGCCATCCGCAACACGTCATTGAAACTACGTTTCAAAATGCACAAACCGTGTACCCCAAATTGCAGAATTAGACTCCATAAACCCAGGCTTTTTCGACTCAATAACTCAGATTGAAGCAACTAAAAAACCTCCTCAAAAATGTCAGGAAACCGACCATTGATTCATCTAATTTACACCGGAGGAACCATCGGCAGCATTGAAATGCCAAATGGTGGCGGATTGCATCCCATTGATTTTGAGCACTTGAATACGCACATTCCGGAGTTGAGTCGATTAGATGTGGATATTGAGGTGGTATCGTTGGCCGAACCCAAAGACAGTTCAGACATGCGTCCGGACGATTGGGCCGCCATCGCCGCTCACATTGTGGCCACACACGATGGCGTTGATGGTTTTGTCTTGCTGCACGGAACCGACACCATGGCCTACACCGCTTCTGCCCTGAGCTTTATGCTTCAGGGGCTTAAAAAACCGGTAATTTTAACCGGAAGCCAATTGCCCATTGGGAAAATTCGGACCGATGGGAAGGAAAATGTGCTTTCTGCTATTGAAGTCGCCGCCGCACAACGGAACGGGAAGCCTCTGCTGCAAGAGGTCGCTGTTTATTTTGAATACAAATTATTCAGAGGCAATCGAATCCGCAAATACAGCACCGAACATTTTCATGCCTATTCATCACCCAATTATCCTGTTTTGGCCGAGGCCGGTGTAGACATTCAATTCAATACTTCTGCCCTTTGGACCCCCAAAAAAGACCAGCTTTCATTTTACCCGAACATGGACCCATCCGTTATGCCCCTTCGTCTTTTCCCCGGCATTTCCGCGAATATGCTCCAATCCATTAAGCCTTCTGAGGGCATTCGGGCGGTCGTCCTTGAAACCTTTGGATTTGGCAATGCCCCTTTTGATACCGAGTTGTTGAATACCCTCTCCAATTGGATAAACAAAGGTGTTTTCGTTATGCAAATCAGCCAGTGCTGGCACGGAAGCTTGGTTCCCGGAAAGTATAAAACGGGCCAGGCTATGATGGAAATGGGCGTGTTCAACGGGAAAGATTTAACGTTTGAATCTGCCATGGTAAAGTGCATGCATGCCTTGGGCAGGACCACAACAAGAGTAGGGGTGGCCGAACTGATGAAGCAAAACCTGGCAGGGGAATTCAGCGAGTAATCCCAATCCTGTCGCTTTTTTTGTATTTTCGCCTCCCGTTTCAGTCCCTGAAGCTATTTTATTTTTGGAGAGGTGACCGAGTGGTTGAAGGTGCACGCCTGGAAAGCGTGTGTACCCCTAAAGGGTACCGGGGGTTCGAATCCCCCTCTCTCCGCATTATTCCGCCCCCCGCGTAGAGCCAAGGCATGCCTTGGCTCCCCCCGTACAGCCAATCCACGCCTTGGCTCTACACCACCATCGTACATCCAAACCACGCCTTGGCTCTACACCGCCATCGTACAGCCAAGGCATGCCTTGGCTCTACAGCCAAACCACCACAACCCCAAACCCCAGCAAAATCCAAAACAAAACATCCTTCGCCCGATTTACCGGCCCATTCATGAAATAAAACGACCCAATTACAGCCAAACTGAAAGCCCCAATCGATAAAAAACGCAAATCAGAACTCGGCAACCAAAACACCAAGGGGATCAACGACAATAAATGAAGGTAGGATATCTGTAAAACCTGACGCTGATGTTTTTTAAGACCAGCATTTTGACGAACGGATGCCAGCGTCCAGCCCATTACCAACAGCAACCAAATACCAAATACCACGCCCAGTACCACTGAAAAGGAAATCAGGCCCGAATAGGGAGCCAGACCCGACCGCAACCACAAGGAGGAACCAACTCCCCCAAATAGAATGTAATCAAAACAAATAAAATACAGCGGTGGCAATACATACCCCAGACCTGTAATTATTCCCTGCCTGAAACTGTACGGGCCACTCAATCCCAAATACAACCACACAAAAAGGATAAAATAAAAGTAGGCCGGAACAAGCAAAATCAGGCTGCCGGCAAAAAAACCGGCATTGAATACTGCAGCATGACTCCGAACCTCACCCGGAGCACGCAATACGTTGTACAACACACATACCCACAAAACGGTACTCCCCAAAAACAACCAATCCATAGGAGCCCCAGGGAAGGCAGACAGCAACAATACCATCAATACTACCGGAAACTGACTGGTAGCCTCAAATAAGTTTATGCGCGTCAATACAGCATGATACCCCTGTGCCAACACCCATATCCCCAAGCCAAACAGAAGTTTTTCAACAATCCCCTCTAAACCTGGGATGTGGATGGGAATAGCCGTCGAGTTCAATAAAGCCAAAACCAGGGCAATGACCCCCGAAAGCATAAAGTTCCATTCCCGTTGCCGGCGCACCCATGCAATCAACATGGCTTCTTTCGAACATTTTGAAGGGTTAACTCTAGATTCTCTGCCGGCATTGCATGCTTTTTTGTTATTTTGCCTTTTGGTAACTACGCTTGGTTTTTCAAAAGCAGTTCCTCTTTGCGCGGTAAAATTACAAATTCAACGATTCCATGCCCTTGTCGCTGTTGCACATGCTCTATGTCTCTCCCACGGAACGGCTTCAGGCCTTACAACAAGACAGACAGGAACTTTTTCTGCTCATGGGAATAGCCATTGGCCTACTCATTCTCGCTTTTGTTCTACTGGTTGTTGTTATTTTCCGCAAGCAAAAAGCGAAAAAGGAGGCCCTCTCCTTTCATGATTCTACCGAAAATCCTAAGCCAGAAGATAAAGATGAACAGCGTTTTGCCCCACAAGAACCCATTACCCCAATTGAAACAGAAAGCTCAACTGCCTCCACAGCAGTAGAGGAAAACACCATACAAGACGAGCTGCCCAGTCCGAATCCTTCAACCTCAGAGGGCAGCCAAGACGATGACCATCAGCCTTCGGCCGAGCCAGAATACAGCACTCAGGAACTGCCATCAGAACCAACCAGGCCTGAGGAGCCTCCAGCCCCGCAGGAAACCAAATCCGAAACACCTCCGGAGCCTCCAAAATCAACACCTACACTTCCCGAATCTCAATCCGAATCCAATGGAAGTCTATCTCCAGAACAAGTGGGCCAAAAAGTGGATGAAGCTTTGAAAGGAGCCAAATCGGCAGAAGAAAATCGCCAAGCCATTCAAGCCTATCTCGAAGAATTAAGGCAACGAAAAGCCAATACCTCAACCGAGGTAGAGGAAGAAACGCAAAAGAAACAGGAGCCTACTACCCCAGTTCCAACCGAAGACCTTCAAGCCCAAGTCCCAAGCTCCTCCCAAGTTGATTCAGAACAGGCTCAAGATTCTGAAACAACCCAGATGTCTTTCCCAGAAGATGATAACCTTCCCAATGAAAACGAGGAGAGGAATGCTGAATCAGAACCGTCCGGCTCCACCTCGATAGTATCCCAGGATTCCAACCCCGAGCCTCATGCAATGGCGCTAATCCCGCCTTTTGTGCCTTCAGAGGAAGATTCTGAAATCAAACAGACACCAGAGCCCAGATTAGATCCCATGGAATCAACAGAAGCTCCTTCATTCGAAGTGGAATGGGATAGCGTTCAAGAAGAACAGCCCACCGTTCGATATCTGCCCGCCGCACCCGGCGATCTAAAGTCCTTTGCCGATTGGCTGAAGGAATTCAAACGACCTTAATCCGATTGAAGGATACCGTTATGGAACATTTGAATGTTGAAATTAAGGCGCACTGCCCAGATGCCGCTTTCGCCAGAATGGTTTTAAAGCAAGCCAATGCACGATTCGTTGGCGAAGACCACCAAATTGACACCTATTTTAACGTCCCATCCGGACGACTCAAACTCCGAGAAGGAAACATCGAAAACCACTTGATTTTTTACCAGAGATCGGATATGCCCGGCCCTAAAACCTCAGAAGTATCTCTGCTTGAAACCAACCCCAATACCCCCATAAAGGCCTTTTTGACAAATGCATTGGGCACCTGGGTTGAAGTGGATAAACACCGAGAAATCTACTTTGTCGATAATGTGAAATTCCACATCGACCGAGTGAACAACTTGGGCGAATTCCTAGAAATAGAGGCCATCGACAAAGACCATACCTTGGGCAAAGAGTACCTACAGCAACAATGCCAGTTTTGGATGCAAAAACTGAATGTTCAAGCGGAAGATTTACTGTCGGTTTCTTACAGCGATTTGCTGGAAAATAAAGTTCCCGAAAAGAATTAGGCCCGCCTTACCTTTGATAAGCCATAAGTAAAAGGGTATATTTGCAATGCATTTGAAATAATACGTTATGATGAACGAGTTGATCGCCGGTTTCCCCGGACAAATTGAAACCAGCCTTGGTATTGCCGACGCAAATCCCCTAAAAAATACCCTAAAAAATCCATCCCTAATTGTCATCTCTGGATTAGGTGGTTCGGGAATCGGAGGTACAATGGTCGCCGATTGGTCCAGACCTCACGCCCAAATCCCCGTACTGGTAAATAAAGACTACAGCTTACCCGCTTGCGTAAACGAAAAAACCCTGTTTATCGCTTGCTCCTACAGCGGAAATACCGAAGAAACCCTTGAGGCCGTAGAAAAGGCCCGCCAAGCAGGTGCCTCAATTCTCTGCATTACCAGCGGAGGCGAACTCGAAAAATTTGCCATTCAACATGGCTACGATTTCAGAAAAATCCCGGGCGGATTCCCCCCACGCGCATGCCTGGGCTATTCCTTAACCCAATTGGTGGATGTTTTCGTATGGCTGGGCTGCCTGCCCACAGATTACCGCCAAAAAATGGGCGAAATGATTCAAAATTTGCGCAACAATGCCGATTACTACATGCAAGAAGGCAAAAAGCTCGCCAATCACTTAAATGGAAAAATGGCGGTAATCTACGCTGAAGCTTCCATCGAAGGCATGGCCGTTCGCTTTCGGCAGCAAATCAATGAAAATGCTAAAGACCTCTGCTGGCACCATGCCGTTCCGGAAATGAACCACAACGAGTTGGTGGGCTGGGCCGGAGGAACCGATAAACTTGCCCCTGTCCTTATGCGCACCTCCAACGATTATCCGCGCAACCAAACCCGCATGGATATCATGAAGGATATTTTTAAAAAATACACACCCAACACCATTGAACTTGTCGCAAAAGGAAATCACCCGGTGGAACAAGGGCTGCACCTGATTCACCTCACCGATTGGGCATCTTTCTTTTTGTCTGAAATGCGCCAAGTCGATGTGATGGAAGTGAAGGTTATTGATTACCTGAAGGGAACTCTGGCCAAGGGCTAATGGAGCACCTGCCTCCAAAAAACACGAAAGTATGGCTCTGCAATATGGGGCAAGTGGAATACCGCTCCGCTTGGGCCTTGCAACAGCATTTGCACGCCCGCATTGTCGAGCAAAAGCTGGACAACCGTAAACGCGAGCCTCAATCCCTGCAACCCACAGAAAATTTCCTGCTGCTCTGCGAACACAATCCCGTTTTTACGCTGGGAAAAAGCGGAAACCCCGGCAATTTGCTCCTCAATGAGACCATGCTCCAGTCCAAAGGGGTCGATTTCCTACCCATCAACCGCGGCGGAGACATTACATACCACGGACCAGGCCAGCTAACCGCTTACCCCATTCTAGATCTGGCAAATTTTTTCACCGATATCGGAAAATACCTGCGCCTGCTCGAAGAAGCAATTATCATGGTATTAAAAGAATATGGTCTAAATGGCTCTAGAATTGAGGGCCTAACCGGCGTTTGGCTGGATGCCGATGTTCCTTCCAAAGCTCGAAAAATCTGTGCCATCGGAGTCCACACCAGCCGCTGGGTAACCATGCACGGGTTCGCCTTTAACATTTGCGCCGATCTCAGCCCATTCTCCTATATCGTCCCCTGCGGCATCCCCGACAAAGGTGTAACCAGCCTTCATTTAGAAGTGGAAGGTGTTTCATATCCCCGCGTAGTTCAGCAAACAGTCGAAGCGCTTCAAAGCGTCTTCAACATGGAGTTGCAACAGCCACAATCTCCCATCTGGCCCCCCGATTTCCCCCAATTCCGCAACGAATAAGGCCGCTCTACATTCCCCATGCCTATACTCTGCCGCACATGAATTGCATGGATGGTTTGGGCGGCAAACGGGCTTTCATGGGTAGTCCGCGTCCATAAGCCACCAGCCCAGCGGCATTGCGGGGGCTCCCAAGGTCGCCTCCGCTGCGCGCGGGCTGGGGGCTTATGGCCTTGCGTGCTACCCCATTCAATCCCTGCCGCAGCCTCCTTCCTTGCCCCGCTCTTCCTATTTCGCGGCCAAGCTCAAATCAACATCCAACCACAACATCCATAAACAAAAAAGGGGGCTTCGGCCCCCTTTTTCAACTTTCGCGGCCAAGCTCAAATCAACATCCAACCACAACATCCATAAAAAAAAGGGGGCCGAAGCCCCCT
>JAQCBQ010000033.1 GCA_027621385.1 Bacteroidota bacterium
CAGGCCTTCGCGTCTGGAGTAACGGTGGGCAGTTATCAGTGGAACTTTGGCAACAATTCCACGGGTAATGGTTCGGTAGCTACGCATACCTATGCGGCTCCGGGTACATATTACTATCAGCTGTCCGTGAATTCCATTGAGGGTTGCACCACAGTTCAAAATGGAACTGTAGTCGTTGAAAATCAACCCGTGGCCAACTTCCTGCCTACAGAGGGCTGTACCGATGCTCCTGTAGCAGTGGTAAATACCTCCACAGGAAACATCACCTCTTGGAATTGGGACTTTACTACGGGTACCTCAACAACCCAAGTTCCAAACTTCACCTATACTCAAGCCGGAACGTATCCTGTTACCTTAACGGTGACTACCCCTGGTGGATGTGTGGATTCGCATACAGAATTGGTTACCATTTATCCAACTCCCGACGCCACCTACACAGCGGCCAATCAAGGCTTAAATCTGGTTCAGTTTTCTCCGAGCAATTTGATTAATCCTGCCGGGTATTTGTGGACCTTTGGTGATGGTACCTCAAGCAATTTGAGCAGCCCACTAAAGCAATATGCAAGCTCCGGTACATATCAGGTTTGTCTGACCATTACTTCCAATGGTTGCGAAAACACCACTTGTCAAAATGTAGAAGTGCGCGATATTACCTCTATTGCTGAAGAAAGTGGCGCGGGTGTGGCCATCAGTGCCTATCCCAACCCTGTGGTTGATGACTTTACTGTTCATATTCAATTGAATGCTTCTTCTAAGGTTGAAATGAAAGTATTTGATATTGCAGGAAAAGAAATTGCCACGGTAGATGCCGGCACCTTAAATGCAGGTGCCAATCAGCTTTCTTTCAATGCAGATGCCTTGGGCATGGCTGATGGGGTTTATGTGTTGACACTGTTTGTTGAAGGCCAGCCCTTCAGCCTTCGCATGCTTCGCACCAAGTAATTGGTTGTTGTTTGATTGGAAGGGAGGCGAGCAATCGCCTCCCTTTTTTTTAAACTATTCTAAAACATTCTGTTTATTTTATGAGGGGTATGGGGGTTTTACGGCATTTTTAATTCCTTATCTATTCATGTTTTTCGGGGATCAGGAAGCCATTCGCACTTTCATGCCCTTTTTTTTTATTTTAAAGTATTGATAATCAACAATATTATATTCTGTCAATTTTAAATTAACAACATGATGTGAATATTCTATTTAATTTTTTTTAACTTGGCCCTTCGTAAACTATCCTTAATCAAAATCTCAACAATTACTTTTAATCACAAACAAACATGTCTATGAAGAAAGGAATTACTTTTCGACACTGGCTTTCAAGGGTTTCGCTGTTGGGCGTCCTTATGTCAGCCTCGGTAGCCATGGCCCAATGTCCCACACCATCGACATTGAGTTCTGCTGCTACATGTGGACAAGGAGCTACATTGACGGCTTCCGGTTCCACCGGACTGTACCGCTGGTACAATCAGCCCAGCGGGGGTTCGGTTCTAGGTACAGGAGCCACGTTCTCTACTCCCGCCATGTACGCTCAAGCTACGTATTATGTAGAGGCGGTAAACAGTTACAACAACCCCAACTGCGTTAGCCCCCGGGCGGCCTTGGTGGTTACTGTTAATCCGCTGGCCATGCCCACCATTACTGGCGATACCGTAACATGCGGTGGAACGGCAACCCTATCGGCGGCTGGTTCAACCGGTTTGTATCGGTGGTATTCCGGTCCTACAGGTGGGGCTGTTCTGGCTACGGGAGCAAATTTCACTCCCCCTGGAACCCTTCAATCTACGACTTACTATGTCGAGGCAACCAACAATTTGAATCCGGTTTCTACGGTGAACTTCAATTACAATGGTGGTCAGCAAAGCTGGACTGTTCCAGCCGGCGTGTTTTCAATTGTGGTAGATATGGAAGGTGCCGAAGGTAGCCGAACTACCAACTATGGAAACCGCGGTGGTTATGGAGGTAAAGTTGTGGCCGATGTGGCTGTAACTCCTGGACAAACCATTTATGTGTATGTGGGCGGTTGGCCCGGCGACAATAATACCAATGGAGGATACAACGGAGGTAATTACACCAATGCATGCTGCGGTTATGCCTACGGCGGCGGCGGCGGAACCGATATCCGCATTGGCGGAACTGGTTTCGCGAACCGTGTTTTGGTTGCCGGCGGCGGCGGCGGCGGGGGTTATCTCTGCGGAACTGATGGTTCGCGTGGTGGTAATGGAGGTGGTTTAACCGGTGAAGCCGGTTATTACTGCAGCAGTACTGGAAATACAGGTTATACCGGGCGCGGTGGTTCTCAAAACGCAGGTGGAGCTGCCGGTGGCACCTGGTGCTGTCCCATCGCAGGTACGCTAGGAAATGGAGGTTATGGAAGCTATCGCGGTGGCGGTGGCGGTGGCGGTTATTACGGTGGTGGTGGATCTAGCCGCGGCGGTGGCGGTGGAGGTTCCAGCTATTCCGATCCCGCACTTTGTTCCAATGTCACACATACCCAAGGAACGCGCCAAGGCCATGGTCGGGTAAGCATTACCTACACCACACCCTTCTGCGTCAGCAACCGAGTTCCTGTTCCTCTAACAGTTACTCCATTGGCTACCCCTACAGCCAACCCAATCAGCACTACTTGCGGAAGCAACATTACGGCTTCTGCTTCCGGTTCAACCGGTTGGTATCATTGGTTTGCTGCCCCAACAGGCGGTTCTCCACTTTCTACTCAATCCAATTATGCCATGTCGTTTGTAACCCAAACCGACACCATCTGGGTAGAAGCAGTTTCAGATCCTAACCCTTCAGGTACTCAAACCTTCAACTATACCGGTGGTAACCAAACTTGGACAGTTCCCGCTGGCGTTTTTGCCGTTTCATTCGATGTGCGCGGAGCCCAAGGCGGAACCAATTCTTGGAACGACGGTGGTAAAGGTGGTAAAGTGACAGGTACTCTAGCGGTTACTCCTGGACAAACCTTGAATGTGTACGTAGGTGGACAACCCGGCAGCGGTGGATGTTGTACCGGAGTATGGGGACCAGGTGGTTGGAATGGCGGAGGCCAAGGATACGCCTACTTCAGCGGCCAAGAAGCCCGTGGTGGTGGCGGTGCCTCTGATATTCGCATCGGAGGAACAACACTGAACAACCGCGTTGTCGTTGCCGGTGGCGGCGGTGGAGCCGGTGGTCAATATTGCAACGGCAACCAAGACAAAGGTGGAGCTGGTGGTGGTTCTGGTAATGCCGGAAATGGATTGGTTTGCAACGGATACAACAGCTGTTATTGCGGTACCGGTGGAACGCAAACCACAGGCGGCACCAACGGCTGTGGAGGTCAAGCCGGACAATTTGGTGTGGGCGGTAACGCCTGGGCCGGTTGCTGCGGATATCCTTCCGGCGGCGGCGGCGGCGGCTGGTATGGTGGTGGCGGTGGCTACTACTATGGCGGTGGCGGTGGCGGTTCCAGCTATGTGAACCCCAACCTAACCAGCAATGTTACTCACACCCAAGGCGATCAAAACGGAAATGGTCAAGTTATCATCAGTTTCGTGAAAACATACTGCTCAAGCACCCGTGTGCCAGTAGCCATTAGCGTGGCTCCATTGGCAGCGCCTGTAACTCAAGGTGACTCTGTTACTTGCGGAACTCCGGTTACTCTAACAGCAACAAGCAACAGTTCTGTGTCTTGGTACGATGCCCCAACCGGCGGAAACGTGGTTGCAATCGGACCCAGCATTTCTCTTCCTCCCATCTTAGGTTCAGATACGCTTTATGCCGTTTCTGAGCTTACGAGCAACTTAAGCGGTTCTCAAACCTTCAACTTTACCGGTTCAGCTCAAACCTACACGATACCCGCCAACGTAACCTCCATTAATGTGGATGTGATGGGCGCACAAGGAGGTGGTTCATTGCCGAATCCTGGCAATAACCCCGGTGGATTGGGCGGACGCGTTCAAACAACCTTAAGTGTAACTCCAGGTGAGGTATTGAACATTTATGTTGGTGGATCAACCAACAGCAATACCGGTGGTTGGAATGGTGGAGGCGATGGTTCTTCCAATGGAGCAGGAGGTGGCGGCGCTTCTGACATTCGTATCGGAGGCAACACTTTAGCAAGCCGTGTTGTAACTGCCGGCGGCGGTGGCGGCGGCGGCTGGAACTGTTCATCCGGAATGGGTGGCGGTGCCGGTGGCGGATCCGGTACAGCTGGAAACGGTAATTATTGCAATAATCCCGGCGATGCTTGCAATACCGGTAAAGGTGCAACACCTACTGCCGGTGGACAAGGAGGAACCTGTGGTTGTTCCAATGCGGGGGTATTGGGTATTGGCGGAAAAGGTGGTGGAACCTGCAATTATTCCGGCGGCGGCGGCGGCGGCGGTCAATTTGGCGGCGGCGGCGGTCGGTATGGCGGCGGCGGCGGCGGCTCTAGCTTCGCATCTCCAACCATTGCTAGCAATACGGCTCATACTCAGGGCTTCCGTTCTGGAAACGGTCAAATTGTTATCTCTTACAATTTAACGCTGGTCTGTGCCAGTGCAAGAGTGCCAGCCGTTATTTGGTTGGATTCATTGCCCGCTCCCGTGGCTAGTGGTGATACTACGTTCTGCGGAAGTGGTTCTGCTAACCTTTCGGTAACCGGACCCAATGGAAATTATGCATGGTATGACTCTTGGGGAGGTAATTTGGCTCACATTGGCCAAAACTGGACCACCCCTAGCAATACTCAGACCATCAATTATCATGTGAATTACACTGTGAACGGCTGTCCTTCGAAATTCGATACGGCCTTGGTCACTGTAAACCGCATTCCCTATGCTTACCTGACCGATCCCGGTATTTTGTGTGCCGGAAACGGAAATGTAGATCTTGGTTTTGAGCCCCCTCTGTTGCAAGGAAACATGTCTTTTACGAACCTTGGTAAAACAGGAAATACCGGACCAGATCAAGCCGCAGCCGATGCCGCTTACGGTGCTGGAATGGTTACTGTAAATAGCGGTGTTCAACGTTGGACTGTTCCTTACACTGGAATGTACACCATTGAAGTAGCCGGCGCCAAAGGCGGTGGCAACCTTAACAATGCCGGTGGAAATGGAGCCAAAATGCAGGGTGACTTTATGTTGACCGCGGGTACTCAATTGGACATTATCGTTGGTCAGATGGGTGTTGATGCCGGTGGTAATACCTGGCAAGGTGGCGGCGGTGGCGGCGGTTCCTTCGTTTGGGACGCCAGCAACCAAGGTCAACCACTTATCGTTGCCGGAGGTGGCGGCGGTGGTGGTAACAACCAATCCAACAACAAAAAAGACGCTTGGACCAACAACGATGGTCAAACCAACGGAGAAAATGCGCCTGGTGGCACCAATGGTAGCGGCGGTGGAGCCGGAAATACCGGTAGCTGGGGCGGCGGCGGTGGCGGCGGTTTCTTGACCGATGGCGCTTCCGATGGCTCTTATGGTAAAGGCGGTAAAGCTGCAATCAACGGTGGAAACGGAGGACAATCCGGAGGAAGTTCTTACAACTCCGGTGGCTTCGGTGGCGGTGGCTCTGATGGCTACGACGGCGGCGGCGGTGGCGGTGGCTACTCTGGTGGTCGCGGTGGAGGTTACTCCGGACATACCTTCCGCAACGGCGGTGGTGGCGGATCCTTCAATGCCGGTGCCAACCAAATGAACCAAGCCGCTGTAAACAGCAGCCATGGCTTTGTAAACATCAGCTATTTCATTGCTCAGCCTTCTGATACTGCAGGGGTATGGAGCGGTACAATGGTGACCGATACAGTGAACGGTATTCTTGATCCTCTTTTAGGTCAAGTGGGAACCAATATGGTGTATTATACCGTTTCTATTAACGGTTGTACTCACCAAGATTCACTTTCTGTAACTGTAGTCCAAGGGCCCGATGCCTCTATTACTACAGCTTCTACTCAGCTTTGTGATTACGACAACAGCATCAGCCTTGCTGCTCTGAATAGCGGCGGAAACTGGACTGGTAACGGTTTAACTGTGGTTGGAAACAACGTAAGCTTTGACCCGGGTTCGGTACCTGCCGGCACCTATCAGGCTTACCATAGTTTGTTGGATACGGCTACCGGCTGCTTGAGCACCGATAGCGTCCAAATCGTGGTGAATCCTACTCCAAATGCTTCGTTGACCTTACCGTCAACCGTATGTTCTGCAGATGCTCCCTTCAACTTAGTTCCTGGTACTCCTGGTGGAGTCTTTACCGGAACAGGTGTTACTGATACGGTAAATGGTGTGTTTACCCCATCATTGAATGTGGTGGGTACACAAAGCATCACCTATCAGGTAACCGCCAACGGTTGCTTCAACACGGCGAATACCAATGTTACCGTGTTTGCTTCTCCTGACCCAACCATTTCAAATGCTCCATTGCAATTGTGTGAAAACGCGTCAAACGTGTTGTTGCAAGCTGCTACAGTAGGTGGAAACTGGTACGGCAGCGGCATGTCCAATGCAGGCAGTGGATTGTTCGATGTGCAATTGGCCGGTACAGGAACCGCTCAGGTAGTGTATGTGGTTTCCAATGCCAATTGTACCAACAGCGACACGGTGAACATTGTGGTTAACCCATTGCCTGTGGTGAACGTAACTCCAAACACCATCCAACAATTGTGTTCTGGCTCCAACATCCCAATGTCGGCCAGCGGAGCTATCACCTACCAGTGGACCAACAACGGCAGCCCAATCAGCGGAGCCAATACGGCCAACTATACGGCCAATACTGCCGGTAGCTACAGCGTAATCGGTACCGATGGCAACGGTTGCGTAAGCACCACAGCCCCTGTTCAAGTGAATGTGCTTCCAAACCCAGTTATCTTCCAAGTGAATTCGACATCTGTATGCGAAGGCAATGCTACTGCATTCAGCCAGAATTCCGGAATTGGTCAGGGTGGTGTTATCACCAACTACAGCTGGGATTTCGGAGACGGCAACTCAGGTTCTGGTTTCTCTACCAACCACATTTATGCAACGGCCGGTTCGTACACCGCTCAGTTGATTGTGGCTACCCCTGAAGGTTGTTCGGATACCTTGACTCAAAACGTACTGGTGAAAGCCAATCCAAGCGTTGACTCGGTTATGGTTACCGGAGCTTGCTTCCCAAGCCCAGCGAACTTCCAAGCCTTTGTCAGCGGAACCCCAATGGGAACCTACAGCTGGAACTTCGGTAACGGCATCAACGGAAGCGGAGTTATTGCTCAACATCAGTACTCTACTCCAGGTGTGAAATACTACACCTTGAATGCGTTGGCCTTGAACGGTTGTGCTACAACCTTCAATGGTACGGTAACAGTAGATGAACTGCCTACCGCTGGTTTCTTGGTCGAAGAAGGTTGTGAAAACACCCCCATTACCATTACAGATGTTTCTTCTGGCAACATCAACGATTGGAGTTGGGATTATGGTGTTGGAACCACCAACGGTCAGGCTCCCAGCATCAGCTTCGCTCAAGCAGGAACCTATCCTGTTGTATTAACGGTAACCACTCCTGCTGGTTGCTCGAATTCTACCACACAGTTGGTGACCATTGCTCCTTCGCCTGATGCTACCTACAACTGGGCCAACCAGGGTCTGAATCTGATTCAGTTTGCTCCTCAAAACCCTGTGGTTGGTGCTACTTACTTGTGGAATTTGGGAGACGGTACTACCACTTCGGTTCTTAGCCCATTGCATCAGTACAACCTACCTGGTAACTATCAGGTTTGCTTGACCATGGATGTAGATGGTTGCAGCAGCACCGAGTGTCAGGTTATCGAAGCCCGCGACATTACCTCGTTCGAAGGCAATCAAGCTGCCGAATTCGGTTTGAGCGTGTATCCTAACCCATTCCAAGAGCAATTCTTTGTAGGCATGATGCTGAAAGAAGCTACGGAAGTGAAAGCCACTTTGCGTGACTTGACAGGCAAGCAACTTGCAGCCTATACCTTCGGTGTAGTTCCTGCCGGAAGCCATAACTTGCCGGTAACCACCTCCGCTCTGCAGTTGTCTGCCGGTGTGTATGTACTTGAAATGAATCTGAACGGCGCGGTGTACTCTACCCGCATCATTCGCGAGTAATTCCTAAAAACGCAATGTCAAGGGTCCGGGCACTTCGGTGTTCGGACCCTTTTTTTGTGGGCGGCAGCCGGGCTTTCACCGGTTGTCCGCGGTTGCCGGACGGGGCGGCAGCGGGCTGCGGTGGCTCCTAAAGTCGCCTCCTCGCCGCGCGCCGCCTGCCGCCGGCACCCTTGCGGGCAACCGCGTTCAATCCCTGCCGCGGGCCCCAAACCCAAAACGCCGCAGAGCCATATAATAATATGGCTTTACAAATGGGGGGGCATGCGCCAGGGATTGCAGCGGCAGGCGGCGCAGCCGGTAAAACAACCAAGTGGAAGGCGGGGCCGGCGACCAGCGGAAGCCAGGCCGCGGTCCACTTGGTTTTTACCGGCAAGCCGACTACAGCGGAAAGCCCGTCCGGCGCCCACAAAAAAAATCGAGAGAACGTCTCCCCGAATCAGGAGTTGTTGCTGTTGTTCATGCTGTTTTTATACCAGCGTAAAGCGAACATTTCGAAGCCGGTATAAATGAGGTAGCACAAGAAAAAGAGAAGCACAAAAGCCATGGTAATGCCTTCGCTGCTGATGTAAAACATTAGGCCTAGAAAAGCAAGGTAAGCTAGCATTTTAAAGCCCATGGCCATCATGAAGTTCATTTGAAACCGCGCCGGATTGCTGCTAACGGAGCGCAATAGTAGCTGGTGGCTGATGCCGGTAATGAGGTAAAATGCCGGAATGATTAAAAAGTTTTCATCTACCAAACTTAAGCCGGAGGCTTTACGGAATGCGATGTAGCCCGCACTTAAGGCTACTGAAATAAGAGAAAGCAGAAGGAAATAGGAGTTGCCGTTGTTTTTCATGGTTCAACTTAGTTTTTTTGCTACAAAGCCAATGGCCAGCAGAACAAAGATAAGAATGCAAATGGGAGCGGCCAGCGTGGTGCTCCAGCGTTCATTGAGGTAGTTTCCAAGCCAAGTTCCGATAGCAATAAAGCCCAGCATTTGAATTCCAAGGCCGGTGTACTTCAGGATTTGGATGCCTTTTTTTTCTGGTGAAGGCTTCACGAATGAAGGGTTAACATGGTGCATTGACCTTGAAATTGGGCGCCCGGTTCAATCTGGATTAGAGGGGTGCTTAGGTTGCCCGATAACATTGCCGTTGTACGCAGGGTACAGCTTTCATGAGCCAGTACGTTGCCGGTCAGTTGCCCAAGCAATTCGAGGTGTTGGCAGGTAATATTCCCTACAATATGAGCGTTTTTACCAATGACCAAGCGGCCTATACACTGAATATCTCCTTCCACTTTTCCGTCAATGCGCAGGCTTTCTCCGGCTTCAATGTTTCCTTGAATCGTGGTTGATTCGTTGATGAGATTGGGAGAATCAGTTGTTGTTGCGGTTCGCTTAAGCATTCGGAATCATTTGTAATGTTCCTCTGTCCATTTTTTGAAGGCCGGAATGTCTTGTTCTTTGAACAACAGCCCCAGGTTTGGGATGGAGGTGGGCAGCATGATCACTTCCTTCTTTCCAAAGGCGGCACGGATGGCGGGATCTTTGGTGGCTGCCTGAACATAATTTATAGCGTCTTTGGCATCGTTGAACTTACGTAAGGTTAACAGCTGTGTTTTTTTGCCTAGAACCGTGTTTGAAAGGGTGATGTTTTTGCTTTTAAAAGCCAGGGCATTGAAGTTGCTAATGGCAGTTTTTAGGGCCTCGGGATTAAATCCTGCATCATCTACTACAGCCACGACCATGTGTTGCAGGTTTTCTCGATAGGCGTAGGGCAGGGGTTTGTCGGTTTTGCCTGCTGAGGTATCGGCGGGTAGCGCTTCTGTTTTTGCCTTTGGCTCTGGGGCAACTCCAAGCAGCGCCAGTAACCGTTCCGCTGTTTCTGCTGATTCGGTATCGGGATGCTTGGTTTGAATTCCTTTAAGTCCTTCAATGAAAGGTTCTTTATTCGTGGTGTCTCTAAGGGCGAGTACTTCGAGTAAATCAAACCGGTGTAGAATGGAACTGTTGGGTAGATCGCGCTGCGCCGTTTTCACCAATTGAAGGCAGGAGGCCATATTGCCGGCTTTATATTGCGCATAGGCTTCTTTGTAGAGGGGTTGGGCTTTGTTGGCTTCTGCTTCCAATTTGGCCAAGTAATTGGGATCGGATAAAAGCTGTGCATACTGGCTATCGGGATAATCGCGAATGATTCGATTTTTTAGCGCCTCAGCCTTAGCTGTTTGATTTGATCCCAGCAGATTTAAGTACCATTGATATAGGGCCAGCGGATTGTGTCGGCTGGGGTTAAATCGGGTGTCTAGCTGTTGAAATGTTTCGTTGGACCGGACATTGTCTTGCAGTTTATCTTTATACACTTGAGCCAAGGCATAGAGGGCGTCTTCAATGGAGAAGAGGGCGGATTTTTTAGCGGAATCCGACATGGGCAATTCGTTCAAATAGGTGTCGGGGTTGTAGCGCTGTGCGAGCAGATTAGCGGAACTATCAGATTGGTCTTCACCGCCGGCTGAGGCTCCGCCACGGTACCGCCTCCAATTGTCAACCAAGGGTCGATTTCCCCATACCTTTTTAAACTCTTCAGCCCCCATTAGTTTGGCTTGGGGGTTGGTGAAATACCAGGCTCCCGTAGGGCCGTCGGTTCCAACGGCTTGCTGACCTTCTTCTTTTCTTTTTTTGGCTTCCTCATCTGCGCGTTGCAGCTCGGCCACATAATTTTCGGCCCAGCGGATGCGTTCTTTTTCTGGAAGGGCGGCTAAGCGCAACAGGCTATCTTGAGTTTGGATGGTTGTGAGATGCAAAACAGCTTCGGGCAGATTGTCGCGCAATCGAACCACTTCATCGTACCTGGGATGTTCTTTGCTGAGCAATGTGGCGCAGGAATCGTAATAGGCTTGTGCTTCCTGATAATTTGGTAATTCAAGCGACAAATCGGCCAAACTTAAATAGGCCGACGATTTTTGGGTTGAATTTTCTGATGAGGCGGCAATGGATTTTTTGAAATTATCAATGGCTTCTTTTCGTTTTTTTTCCTTTAAATCCAAGAGTGCCAAAGCGTAGTAAATTTGGTCGCGGTATTCAATGTTTTTATCGTCTTTGAGCATTTTAGCAAACATCTTTCGCAGGTTTTCTGCGTTTTTGTTGCCGGCATTGTTGGCCATCCGAATTTGCGTTTGGAATTCCATGGCGTATTCGGGTTTCGTATCAAGACAAGCCTGAAACGACTTGAAAGCGGCTTCTTGCTCTCCTTTTAATTCATGCAACTGACCAAGAATAAAAAAATACCTAGACAGGTTGGGTTTTCGTTTTTCTAATTTAACGGCATCGCTCAATAAATCAATGGCCTCTGGGTATCTGTTTTGAAGAATAAAGTATTCGGCTTGAGCGGCGTAAAAATCACTGATTTGCTCTTTATCTAAGGCTTCTTTGTTCACAGATCGAATGGCGGCTCGAGCCTGAGCAAATTCTTTTTGCTGGTTGTACAAACGGATTAACCAAATTTTCGAGGTATTTCTGCTTTTCTCTGATTCTGTTTCGGCAGCCGCGTACGTAAACTGTCCGGCAGCGAGGTAGTATTCTTTTTTATAGAAATTCCCAATGGCCATAATTCGGTAGCAATCATCAATCCAGGAATTGCATTGTTTGCCATTGATCAGCATGCTGTGCTTTTTGATCATCAGGCCTCCCTTTTCAATGGCTTTTTCAGCGTAGGAATTGATGGGAGTCCATTGGTCTTCTCGTCCTTCAGGAAAGACGGGCAGAATTAGGGCAAAGTTATCTTTTCGGTCTTTTAAGATGGCCATTTTCCCCTCTTTCAGGGCTTCATTTCCGTTGAAGTAGCCGTTGTATCGGGTGTTGAGTCGATGCCAAAACCGACTTAATTTCGTGTCTTTCCGTACAGAACATGCGCTGAGGAACATCAGCAGAAGATAACCCCATACAGGCAAATTTCGTTTCATCTGTTAACGGGTTCACAGCCTTGCTCTATGGCCTTATTGCTGAAATCAGACCAACTGAGTTTTGGAACTTGAGGAAGAGCCTCGTAGGTGTCTTGGCAAATTAGGGTTTTCGGTAGGGTTCCGGAATGGGATGTGCAATCCAAGCATTCTGGGCTGGCACAGGCGCTTAATAAAACTCCGACCACCAACGCGATTTTTAGGTAAACACGCTTAAGCAAAGCTGACAAGCTGAAGCCTCCTTAATGTTGAACAATAAGGCGACCTGTTCCCAGCGTGTTACTGCCTTTCCCGATGTTCCACAGATAGACTCCAGAATTTAGGGCATCTAAGAATAAAGTAACTTCCTTTTGAGCTTTTTTGAGGGGCATCTGGGCAACTGTTTTTCCGCTCAAGTCGAAAACCCTCAGGCTTTCATTCCCATCTAGGTTTAACGCTGAGGTTTGAAAGGTAACGGTTCGGTTGGCGGGTACTGGGCCAAAAGGGATGCCGACTTTAGCGAAATTATTTCCAATGGAAGTGTTGCCTCCGCTTACATTAAACACGAGGGTTACATGAACAGAATCAGAGGGGTTTGAGGCGTCAAAAAAGACATATTTAATGGACCAAGAGCCGTTGTTGCCACCGGGGAAGAAATAAGAATAAAAAGAAGCGTCCGTGGCTCCGCCTGCGATGTCAACCGTATCGGTAGCTTGGTTTGTTATTGGGGCATAGCATTGAACAGACCAGCAAAATTGATTTTCAGAACCACTGGGAACATTTATTACTTGGCGTTTCACAAGAACTGGCTTGGCACTTTGGGTGGTATTGGTCAATTTCCCTTGCCATTTTAGGGGTTCATCGTTGGGGAAAAACACATTGGCGTCTCCCGTAATGTTTACAGTAGAATTGGTAACATCCAGCCCGTCTTTATCGGTTAAAGAGAACGAAGATTGAGCCTTACAAAGCGTTGTAAGTAAAAATAAACCAAAAATTAGCAGATGTTTCATTCGTTGATGGGTTAAGACAAACAGGCCTCAAAGATAATCATTTTCCCATCAGCTGGCAAGAGTTTATCTTGTAAAACCTACGTCTTGGAAAGGTCGATGCGGCAACGATAAGCGCGGTTATGGATTCGTTTTCATGGTTTAAAGTGTCTGTTGTAAGGTTTTTTAATGATTTCATGCTGAGGTGTATGTACGAAGATGCGGCAAACCACCTACCTTTGTGCAAAATCCTGTATATGCGTATTCTATCTTTTTTAATTCTAGTTTGTTTTGCGATGCCACTGGCTTCACAGTCCAGTTTGTCTGCAACAGGCAGCCAAAAATCTACCGCAGAGGTGAAATTTGCCACCATTCATTATTTGGTGCGTCCGCCTTTGGCGATTAAAAGTGAGTCAACCGGAACTGCAATGCCAAAAGGAGTCGAGGCCGAGATTTTCATGCAATTTGTGGCTTGGATGCAAGAAACCAAAAACATTGGCATTAAAGTAACATGGAAAGCCCACACCGATTTTGATCAATTTTACAAATCGGTTCGGGAAGGAGATGCATTGACCTTGGGATTCGGCAATGTAACCATTACAGAACGCCGAAAGCAAGAGCTTGCCTTTTCTCCTGCCTACCTGAACAACGTCAGCGTATTCATCACGGATGGTTCTGTTCCCACCATCACATCGGATGCTCAGATTTCTCAAACCTTAAAAGAATTGAACGGGGTTTCCTCCGCGGGTTCTACCCATGCAGGATATATGGCTGATTTAAAACGATCCTTCTCGCCAGCGATGGTTTTGGAGTTTGTGGGAGACCAAAACAACATTCCTCGTAAAATTTTAAATAAACCTGGGTATTGTGGATATGTGGATATTATTACCTATTGGAATTTCATCAAAGAAACCAAGGGGTATTTAAAAATGCATCGGCACCTGAGCAAGGAGCATGAATCCATTGGGTTTGTTATGCCTAAAAGTGGCGAATTGGAGCCTTTTATCAATGAATTCTTTGAATCGGGTTTCGGGTTCACCTCCACCAAAAAATACCGGGAAATTTTAGAGTCCTATTTGGGCTATGAAATCATTTCTACGGTTGAAGTAAACTAAAATTGCGCATCGGTTAAATGTCGATGTTGACTTGATGAATTTCAGGGTTTTGAATGTGGCTTTGATTCTGTACTTTTGGGGGCAATGAAAAGAAGATTTTTATCCTTTTTTCTGTTGTTCCTTTTTTCCCTTAGCAATGCTGGGGTAGTATTGGGTCTGCACACCTGCCTTAAATCCCAAAAAACCGATTTCTCTGTATTTCCAATTCAAAATCAGGCATGCTGTTCAAGTGTTGAAGCAGAGAATGAAAGCAAAGTGGCGTCCTGTCGCATGTCAAGCGGAGAGGCTCGTTCTCTTTCTTTAAATTCAGGTCCAAGTAACTGCTGTCAAAAAGAACGGCCAACTCAAGGCTGTTCCATGGTTGATGCATCTGGAGAAAATGCGCTATGCACTAAAGATGGTGTTGATGGGAAGCTCAATTGCTGTGGTCTTGGTATAGAAAATAAAGCGTGTACTGGGGGGGATTGTTGCCGCGTTGAGCAAGTCGTTTTGTTAGACATGCATCCGCGTTCAGTTCCAGAGACCAGGATTGCAATCGAACTGGGAATTCTACAGGTCCTTTCACATCTAATTTTTCAAAGTTATTCATCGTTTCCAACAGCAAATCAAGCTGCTTCTATTTTAGGAACTCCGTTGGGCTTATCTGCTAGGGCCTCGGAAGTTCTACAGGTTTGGCGATTATGAAAATGGAATAAAGCGTCAAAGACGAAGGTCTTTACTTGTTTTTATTGTTTCATTTTCACGTTTAAACTATGAATTTTAGGACATTCTTTTTTTCGTTAAGTATGGTGCTTGTAGCATCGCTTGGACTTGTTGGCCAATCGTTTAAAGGTGCCGTAAGTGACTCATTGGGTAGGCCCTTGCCTTCCGCTCGAATTGTTTGGCTTTTGTCGGCTGGAGGAATTGGCGGAGGCCATTATACCGATAGCCTTGGTCGGTTTTCATTTACCTTGAAAAACCAGCCTGAATCTGTCCGAGCGGTTGTAACTGCCCCCAATTTTTTTTCAGATACCATACAGCTGCAAGCTGGGATACCGTATTCGGTGGTATTGGCAGCCAAGACACTCAATGCGTATGAGTTGGTTGTGGAGTCGTTTTCAACATCCTTATATACTTCTAAGCCTCAATTTATTGAGAACATTGGGTCGGGCGAACTTCGCCGTGCGGCTTGCTGCAACCTTTCGGAATCGTTTGAAACCAATGCCACCGTGGATGTCGGCTTTACGGATGCCGTTACGGGTGCAAAAACCATTCAACTTCTTGGGTTGGATGGGCGGTATGTGTCTATTACATCCGAGCAGTTACCCTCGTTAAGGGGCTTAGCTTCGGCTTATGGAATAAGTTATATACCGGGGCCCTGGATGGAATCGATACAAATTTCGAAGGGTTCAGGTTCGGTGGTAAATGGCTTTGAGTCCATGGCTGGGCAAATC
>JAQCBQ010000237.1 GCA_027621385.1 Bacteroidota bacterium
TAGTGGCTTGGCTCGGTTTTGTCCATTGCCATTTTTCACCTACCGGCCCCATGCCCGAAACGGCATAGTTTACCTGTGCCGCTTTGGCCAGGGAACGATACGGAAAGGGATGGGCATAGGCCGCAAATTCCTCCGGCATAAATTCCAACACCGTAGCACCTTTGGGCAAGAACATCAAATTGGTGAGTCCGGCGCCGTGCAACCCCGCCAACACTTTAGTTTCTTGCATCAATTCAATTTGTTGCTTTAGGTTTAACTCTTCAAATGCCACCGGTTCAAAACCGGCATCCCGTACATGGTGCAACACCTCTTCTTCATTCAAAAGGGCTCGGCGGCTTTTCTCTGACCTGTGAATCCAAATCTTACGTGAAGCTTTTCGTGGAAGGATATTAAAGGCCAACAAAAAATGGTTTACTACCCGTTGAATTTCTGCGGGGTGAATGTAGGATGTTGCTGTTCTGGCATGGGGAAGAACCAGTCGAGGTGCAAAAACGTGTTCATCCAATTCTAAGCTCGCCAAATTCAGTTCAACCGTGGCCAGGCTAGAGGCTACATATTCCAGGTTTTTCCAGCGATTGGAAACCAGCAGTTTGGTGGTTGAGGGAAGGTCCGAATCGAGGGCTCGAAGCAATCGGGGCATGTAACAGGTCATCCAGAAAAAATACCCAAACCACTTGTGGTGAATAAGTAGGTAGGTGTGCTCCGGTTCTAGTTTTCGCACTTTCATGCTGCTCCCAAAGCGGCAAACGGCCTCTTGAAAGGCTACCTCTTTTTGGAAGTTCCAAAATTGAGGGATGTCGTTTTCAGGAAATAAATTGGGCATGCAATTCCGGTTTAGTACACCGAATTTGGATACCAGACCATAGTGGGATACAAAAACATTGGACAGCCGGTCGATGCCGGGAGGAGATACAGAAAAATAATGCTGTTGACCGATGTGCCCTTGCAGGTCGGGGTCGGCAAACATGGGTTTAGGTAGAACAACCTTCTGTGGGTTCATTTTAGGGGGCTGAGGTAGGCTGTTTTTTTGATTTGAAATGATACGCTGGTTTCTAACAACATTCTTTAACAAAATCAACCCAAAACTACTTTTGTCTTGCTTACTGCTTTTTGAACCAAAGAACCGATAACCGGCAGATTATACACCGCCAAAATCATAAGATTTTTATTTGTTCTTCGATTATAACCTTTCGGGCATAGAATAAAAGACAACCCGGCATGTCGATAGAACCGGGCGGCGGATTTTTTTTTCCAGCTTTCAACAGCCAAATGATAATGGCAAGCACTCCGACGCAAATTGCATGCGGAAAGAGGCAAGAAGGGCCTCAACTCCCTGCGGTCAAAAATTGAGGTTAACGCGTTTAGTTCCCGTTGCCATTTTTTGGGGTCGCCCCAGGTAAAACTTTCGGGGTGAGCTACATATACCGTGGTCCTTTCTTTTAATTCATACATGGGAATGCCCTTTGCCACCATACGTAATGTGGTATCCATATCCTCGCAAATGGGAATGTGCGGGTCAAATTTTATCGCATTCAAAATGCTACTATGAACACACCAACGTTGTGGATTTACAGTATATAAAATGAAATAGCGATAGGCATCCGTTGTTTCAAAATCCGGACAAAAGCGCTCTTCTCTGTTTCCTTGAGCATCTTCATTCCAAGCCTTCGTAAATAAAAACGCGGTGGGGAACCCTAGCTTTTCCAAGCCCTTGTACAACATGCTCAAATGCTCCGGCAAGTGATAGTCGTCGCTGTCTAAAAAACAAATGTAGCGGCCTTGAGCCGCCATTATTCCTCGGTTTCGGCTACGGCTTCGCTCTTCGTTTTGGGCGTTCGTTAATACCCGAATGCGGGAATCCTGTGCAGATGCATGTGCTGCTATGGAGACCGATGCATCGGTGGATGCATCGTCAACCAAAACCAACTCCCAATGGGTATAGGTTTGAGCCTGTACCGATGCTATCGCCCGACCTAAGGTAGAAGCCCGGTTGTAAAAAGGGATAACAATGGAAAAAAAAGGCTTAGGCATCTTGTACTTTTGATGCTAAAAGAAAACTTAACTGTTGCCCATCAAGCCAAACAGGGCCGTCCATACTTTCTTCCGTTGTATTGGCCTCTAGAAATAAGGTGTAATCCAAACCGCAAGCCTGGGCCAAATGTTGATAGCAAAACCGGTTCCATGGCGCAGCTTGCAAAAAAGGGAAACTGATTTCAACCACCTGCCCGCCCGCTGGCAAAAACATGAGATTGGTTAAGTTTGCCCCATGAAACCCAATCAGGCCGATTGAGTTTCGAACCACAACAAGTTGATCTCGGAACGCCAGTTCATCAAAATCCACGTAGTTTACCGGTATTTCGGCCAAGGCTTCCTTTACTTCTGCAACATTCAAAATTGACCTAGAAAGCCCAGGTCTGCGAAGAGCAAATACAAACTGAGTTGGGGTGGGCCTATTGGTTTTTATGTTTGCATACAGGGCACGAATGCTATTTTTTAGCAGGCCCGAGCTTGGAATGTCGGCCCAAGGCTCTGAAATGAAAAAAAACCGCTTAACCAGAACAAGTTCTTCCTCCCCCGAATGCCTGAAAACAGGCAATTGAGGCGCAATCAATTTGATGCTCTCTATGCAAAAATCAGGAAACGATTTAGGTAGTAGTATTGGTGTGATTTGGGCCTCTGGATGTGACATCCAAAGCCGAAGCCTAGGAACAGTTTCGGTCATCCAATGGTA
>JAQCBQ010000238.1 GCA_027621385.1 Bacteroidota bacterium
GGAAAGGAGTTGGTGGCCCACTGGGTGCACGCATTAAGCGCCCGCTCTGAAGGCCCTATGGTGGAAGTGAATTGCGCAGCTATTCCCAGTGAATTAATCGAATCTGAATTGTTCGGTCATGAAAAAGGAGCCTTTACCTCGGCTGTGAAACAACGCCAAGGAAAATTTGAATTGGCCAATGGGGGTACTCTTTTTTTAGATGAAATAGGCGATATGAGCCTGTCGGCCCAAGCTAAAGTACTAAGAGCCCTTCAGGAAAATAAAATTGCCAGGGTGGGCGGTGATAAGGAAATTAAGGTCGATGTGCGCGTGGTGGCTGCCACCAATAAGGATTTGAGCGAGGAAATTCGAAAAGGAAACTTTAGAGAAGATTTATTCCATCGCCTAAACGTGATTCCAATTCACGTCCCCGATTTAAATGAACGAAGAGAGGATATTCCATTGTTGGCCGACCATTTTTTAACCATGATCTTGGAAGAGCAAAATATGGGCCCGAAACAAATTCGACCCGATGCCATTAAAGCACTTCAAGAACTCGATTGGACGGGAAACATCAGAGAACTTCGAAACGTGGTGGAACGCTTAATCATTTTAAGCGACCAAGAAATTACAGCTCAAGATGTTGAAATCTTTGCTAAACCCAATAAAAAATAAGAGGAACTCAACCGCTCTGCCAAAAATGGGGCCCCGTGCATCCAATTTGACATTTGGCCTGCCCAAGGTTAATGACGAATCTCATGGTTTTCTATAACGCAATATCCATACCTTTGCTACAACCAACGTAGTTCGTATGCCCATTTACCATAAACTCGGCCAAATTCCATCCAAACGCCATGTGCAGTTTCGTAAACCCGATGGAGGCTTATATTATGAACAGTTGTTTGGAACTGTGGGATTTGCTGGTATGTCCAGTTTGCTGTACCACCACCACCGGCCCACCCGAATTGCCGGCATCGATGAACCCATTCCTTTTGCCCCAACAGCTGCCGTTGAAAACAACATGACGCCCCGCCGATTGCTGGGATTCAGAACGCCCCCAGTACAGGATTATCTGAAAAGCCGAAGCTATGTGTTGTTCAATTCCGATGTCAATATCGCTCTTGCAGCCCCCTCCGGTCTAAACACTTCCTATTTTTATAAGAACGCCGATGCCGATGAACTGGTTTTCGTGCATCAAGGCTCCGGCACCCTCGAAACCATGTTGGGGCATATTCCCTTTGAATCAGGTGATTACTTGCTAATTCCCAGAGGTATTATCCATCGATTTGCCTTCTCTAATTCTGAAAATCGCTTGTTGATTACAGAATCCAACCATCCCATTTATACCCCAAAACGCTACCGGAATTACTTTGGTCAGCTGTTGGAACATTCGCCGTTTTGCGAGCGAGATATGAAGTTGCCCTCGGTCCTTGAGCATCACGATGAAAAAGGAGACTTTTTGGTCTATGTTAAAAAACAGGGCCTACTGCACCCCGTCCATTATCAAACACATCCTTTTGATGTGGTTGGCTGGGATGGGTATAATTTCCCTTATGGTTTTTCCATTCATAACTTCGAACCCATAACAGGTAGGGTGCATCAGCCACCGCCCGTGCATCAAACATTTGAAACAGATGCATTTGTGGTATGCTCGTTTTGTCCACGCTTGTACGACTACCACCCCCAATCCATTCCCGCTCCTTACAACCACAGCAACATTGATTCCGATGAGGTTTTGTATTATGTGGACGGCGATTTTATGAGCCGCAACGAAGTGGAAAAGGGAATGATTACTCTGCACCCCGCCGGAATTCCACATGGACCTCAGCCCGGAGCCGCAGAACGCAGCATAGGTCAAACTGAAACCAACGAACTGGCGGTAATGATCGATACCTTTAAACCCCTTAAGTTAACAGCTCAGGCTTTGAACATGGAAGACCCTGCATACTGGGCTTCCTGGCAAGAATAACACTCAAAAACCAACCTACACCATGGAAACTCCTTCATTGAATAGAACCTATAAAAAAGTTGTTGAGGAAGCTCAAGATTTTTTGCCCATTCTAGGAACCGATTATGTGGAACTGATTGTTGGAAATGCCAAGCAGTCGGCACACTATTTTAAAACCGCTTTTGGATTCCAAGATTTAGCCTTTTCTGGCATGGAAACCGGACGAAAAGACCAGGTCTCTTATGTGCTTCAGCAGGGAAAAATCCGCTTGGTTCTAACGGCGCCACTCAGTCCAGACAGCCACTTGTGGGAACATGTGCGCACCCACGGCGACGGAGTTAAAGTAGTAGCCCTTTGGGTAGAAGATGCCACCAAAGCCTTTCAAGAAACGGTGGCCCGCGGGGCCAAGCCCTACCTTGAACCCACCATTGAAAGCGATGAATTTGGATCTGTGGTGAAATCCGGAATTTACACCTACGGAGAAACAGTTCACCTGTTTATTGAGCGTCATGAATATTCCGGCGCTTTTTTGCCGGGTTTCCAACCCTTCAATTCGGGCTTTGCTCCCTCCGATACTGGTTTGAAATTCATCGATCATATGGTGGGCAATGTAGATTGGGGCCAAATGAATACCTGGTGTACTTTTTACGCCGAAGTCATGGGATTCGCTCAGCTGATTTCTTTTGATGACAAAGACATTAGTACAGATTATACCGCATTGATGTCTAAGGTGATGAGCAACGGCTCTGGCTTCATCAAGTTCCCAATCAACGAACCGGCTAAGGG
>JAQCBQ010000034.1 GCA_027621385.1 Bacteroidota bacterium
GCTTACCGCATATAATTTTGTTGGAATTGGAATAAAATCGATAAATACCGCGATAGTTTGGGCACCCTGACCACCTTAAATTCGATACTTAGCAATCCTGAAACAAATGTAGAGGCCTTAGGCGTTCTTCGTGGAGAGCTAGACTCGCATGAAAAAGCCTTAGAAGTTAAGGCCAACAATAGGAATTATTTGGCTCAAGGGGTCCAAGCTCGAGCCTCCGTACGTTGGGGGAATCAATTCAAACAGGAATTAAATACAGGTGTCCGGGTTCACCAGGATGAACACGATCGGTTTCAATGGTCGGACTGGTATGCCATGCGTCAGGGGAAAATGTACAAAACCGAATCTGGCAAAGCAGGAACGGATGCCAACCGAATAGACCGGGCTTTGGCTCTTTCTGCTCATGCACAATACAGTTTAAATTTGAAAAAATTGAATTTCAGACCCGGATTTCGTGTAGAACAGGTCAATATGGAAAAACTGGATTATGGGAAAAACGATACGGCTCGTTTGGGAAGCAATTTAAACCGGCAATCCAACACCCAGTTGGCCATATTGCCAGGCGCATCTTTGGGCTATCAAATCACCGAAAACTGGTCGGCCTTTGCCGGTGTGCATAGGGGATTTTCGCCTCCCGGAGTAGACTCAAACACCATTCCTGAGGCTTCCATAAATTATGAATTGGGAGCTCGGTTTGATCGGCAATTTATGCACGGCTATATTACCGGTTTTTATACTGATTTTTCAAACTTATTGGGTTCAGACTTCAATGCCAGTGGTGGAGGTGGTACGGGAGAAATGTACAACGGTGGAGCTGCTGAATCGTACGGCATAGAAGCGGGCTTTACCACCGACTTATTTTTGGGTCGCAGCAAACGTTGGGGGCTTCCATTTTCAATTTCATACACGTGGATGCAGGCTCGATTCCAAAATTCATTCCAGAGCGGGAATGGAGATTGGGGAACGGTGGTGTCGGGCGATAATTTCCCCTACTTGCCTGAGCATCAGTTGATCTTAAATATTGGGTTGGAGCATGCTCGGTTTCGGATATATTTGCAAGGCCGGTATGCTGCACCCATGCGCATACGCCCTGGACAAGGAAGCATTGCAGCTGAACAGCAAACCGATGCCGCCTTGATTTTAGATGCTGGGATGCATATTTTGCTCACCCGCGAAATCAGTATACAACTTCGGGCTCAAAATTTAGGTCAAAACACCTACCTTGTGGCAGCCCGTCCGGCTGGATGGCGTCCAGGAATGCCCTTCAATGCCCAAATTGCATTAAAAGCAACGTTTTAACTCTTGTACTTATGATACCATTAAAAGAAGCCATTGCTGAACGGCATTCCCTTGCGGAAAAAATGCCCTTTAATCAAAAAATGTTTCGGGGGGAATTAACCTCGGCCGAGTATGCCTCTTATCTTCAAAGTCAATTGGAAATTTTTTCCACCATTGAAACGCATTTCCAGCTGCCTCATCCAGCTTTTGAACGCAGCGGATTAATCCAACAGGATTTAGACGAGTTGGGCGTAGAACCCAAACGGACGGAAGCGGGAAAAAGATACTTGGAGTATTTGCAACGCTTAAGCCAGGAAGACGCCAACGCGCATATTTATTTAAATTATTTGGCCTTATTGTTTGGAGGCCAAATGATGAAATCTAAAGTGCCGGGATCTGGAAAAATGTATGAATTTGAGGGTATCCCTGAACTGGTTGCTTCGGTTCGGCAGATTCAAAAAGACAGTTGGGCAGGGCAGGCCAACATGGGCCTTGATTTCGTAATTGAAATCCTAGGGGAATTGGACAAAATCCACACGTAATGCTCAATGAAATTGCTACCTCAACAGGAATTTTCCTGTTCAAATTAGCATCAATTAAAGTGCCTTATTGCTGGTCGTTGGCTCCTGCAATTCCGTCGGTTTTTGACTTTGGGGTTTAGCAAAAAACAAGCCCAGCATCATAAACCCGGAAGACAGCAAAATAACTTGAAGAATTACAGATTCGGTAAGTTGGGGAATCGAGTTCCCACTTTGCACCACACTAATGAACAATAAAATAGTAATCAATCCCCTTGGTGCGATAAATAACAAAGGAAAAACGGGCAAGCCTAAGATGAGCAATTGCAGTAATCGGAATACAATAATAGCAACCATAATTCCACTGGCCCAAATAAAAGGTTCAAGCTGAATTAGGGCATCAAACTTGATTAGGAATCCGAACATAATAAAAAAGAGGGACCGAACCAGAAACGTTGTTTCGGTGGTAATTTCCTTAAAGCGGATAACCTCGCGCTCCAAGGCATCGGGTTGAAGCCATTGCAACCATTTAATCCTTTTCAGTTCATCAAGATTGCCTAGAAACAAGCCAAATACCATGATGAAAATTAGGGCAGGAAGGTGGTACACCTTAGACAAGGCATAAATCATTAAAATGAGCAGAATGACGGGTACAAACTTTATGTGATGCTTGCTTTTGCTCAACAGAAATGAAAGGCCAACCGTGGCTACAAAAGAAATTAAAATCATGAGCCCCAGTTCAATTCCAAAATCCAAAAAGGCCTTGCCATCCATGGTAGAGTGCAACAGGAAAAAATTAAAAAACGTAACGCCCATTACATCTGAAAGACTGGATTCATAGACCACCAACTCCTGACTTTTTTTACCTAAATGCTTCACGCTTGGGATGGCGATAGCGCTGCTGATTATAAATAAAGGAAGAGCATTGAGCAAACCAGTTCGCCAGTCAATGGCCCAATATGCATTCAGGACCCATGCATATCCTCCGGCCAAAAATATCAAGGATAGAATGGCCATCCAAAAGGATTTATTGATGGCCATAAGCTTAGACCGATTGAATTCCAAATCAAGGGTTCCTTCTAAGACAATTAAAATCAGGCCTACCGTTCCCAAAATGGGCAACACCGGTTGTAAATCGGGAAGTTCAGCGGAAATATAACCGAGTTTTTTAAGAAACATGAAGGCCTTTTTCACTAAAAATCCTAAGATTAAAAGTAGAACAACCGAGGGAATTCTTGTTTTTGGGGCTGTTATATCAAAAATATACGACAGCAATACGAGGCCACACAACGTTATAATTATACTCAATTCCATCTCAGTTGTTTTTTGAATTTCATCATCATTTTAAACGGCTTTCTTGAGTCGGAATTTATATCTGAAATCAATTACCAGGCAATCAGAACTTGTCCATGTCCGGAACGAACTCCCGATTGCATGGTGGTATTTGTACCTGAATTATAAGATCCTCCCCCTCCTCCACCGTATTCAATCCAACCGCTCATTTGGTCTCCACCTGCTCCACCGCTATACCTTCCTCCATTCCCTGTCTGTTGCCCCATGGAATTGCGTAGGGCAGTTACGCCAATAACCTGAAATGTTCCTTTGGCGCATGCTCCCAATTCTGTTGGTCGGTTGTACACCTGCAACCCAACCGCCGGATTTTGAATTCCATTTCGCTGGATCGTACTGAGCCTTGGCAATAAAAATCCTCGGGTACTATCTTCCAGTTCCAAAATGGCCGAATTGTCTGCCTGTCCTCCGGAGCTGGGAGAAATGAGTACTCCCTGAGCCTGGGCATGCTGAAAAAACAGCCAACTTAAAAGAAGTAGAATTGAACGTGGCATAGAGGACTGGGCTTTGGTCCTAAAGATAATCAACACTTTGGGGAAGTCAAAGTACAAATGATATTATAAACAGCTTGATACCGCTTGGAAGATTTATCCATGAATCCCTTTCCCTTCAGAGAAATGGTGCAAAATTTTCGCTTCGTAATCCAACCATTCCTTCCACCGGGCGTCTGTTTCTTCGCGTCCGGTTAAATCGCGCGCCAGGGTAATAAAAAGAGTATAATGTCCGGCTTCGCTTTCCATCAATTCTCGGTAAAAAGCCCGAAGTTCAACCTCGGTCAATTGCTCAGAAAGCAAGCGAAAGCGCTCACAACTTCGAGCCTCAATGAGTGCAGCCATGAGTAATTTATCTCGAAGCCTGTGAACAGCTGAATTTCCCCGCTGTTGAAATTCCAATAGGGCTCCAACATAAGCATCCTTCCGTTCACGCCCCAAGCTCAATCCCTTTTCCTGAAGCAAGGCAAATACCCGTTGAAAATGCTCCATTTCTTCTTGAGCTAAAGCGCTCATTTGCCGAACAAGTTCGGGATATTCCGGGAATTGAACCATGAGTGAAATGGCCGAAGAAGCCGCCTTTTGCTCACACCAGGCATGGTCGGTTAAAATTTCTTGCAAGTCCTGCGTTGCTATATTTACCCAGCGAGGGTCGGTTGGCAATTGCAATCGAAACATGGCCCAAATTTAATAATGGAAAATCGCTATTGTCAAAGTGCTGAAGATATTTTTCAATTATATTTCCCAAAAACGCATCTAAAGTGTATTTTTAGACAAGCTATGGACAAAGATTATGATTGAAGAACCGTTTCGAATTTTCATTGTAGAAGACGATCCTTGGTACGGGGAATTTCTTGAAGCTTCAATTCAGCTGTTCCCGAATGTTGAAATCCATCGCTTTGGCCAAGCTAATGCTTGCATTGATGCCTTGAGCCAAAACCCTTCCCTCATAACCTTGGATTATCGCTTGCCCGATATGGGAGGAAAAGATGCGCTCAATTTCATCCTGGAAAAAAATCAAACGGCCAAAGTCGTTGTAGTTTCAGCTCAGGAGGACATTGAAACCGCGGTGGATTTACTCAAGCATGGGGCTTATGATTATTTGGTAAAAAACGAACAAACCCGCGACCGACTTTGGAATATTGTTAAAAACTTAATCAAAGAAGTCAAATTAGAACAAGAAAACCGGCGGTTAAAGGAGCAACTGCTGCAATCCGTCCAGCCCGTTCCCTTCATAGGAAATGACGCTAACATTAAAAGAGCCAAAAGCATAGCGGAAAAAGCAGCCAAGCGAGATTCCGGAATTTTGATTTGCGGACCGTCGGGTTCAGGGAAGAAGACCTTGGCCAGATACATACACCAACATGCAGGTATTGCCACACAGCCTTTCCTTATTTTCAGTCCCATTGGGTTGAATGAGGACCAAATCGAAAAGGTACTTTTTGGGTCTGAACACATCAGCTCAACCGGCATTCAACGGGAAACCGGGTTGTTGGTCCAAGTGGGAAAAGGCAGCCTTGTAATTGAACATTTTGATCGGTTAAGTCATGCGGTTCTGGAGCGACTTACCCAAATCAAACGCAGCCGGCATTTTTATGCCAAAGGCAGCAACTACAAATTCGAAGTCAAAGGGAAGTGGATTTTCACTAGCCATTTAAATTCAGATTTGTGGTTAAAAAGCAACCCGGACCGGGCAGATTTGTTGTTCTCATTAATGGAAATCCGAATTGAATTGCCGGCCTTGCTGCAACGAAAAGAAGATATTGTATTGCTGTCAAACTTTTTTCTTCAGCAATCGGCGGCCCAGGGCCAACTAAATCTACCCGGTTTGACCAAAAAAGCAATTGATAAATTGATGAGGCATTCCTATCCAGGGAATTTGAAGGAACTGAAAGCCATTATAGACATGGCCGTTGTACTTTCAAAGAATCAGGAAATTCAAGCCGAGGACATCGTTATTCAGGGGTTAAATGGGCAAGAGCGACTTTGGTTCAATGAGGAAAAATCCATGGACGAGTATCAAAATGAAATCGTTCATTTTTTCCTTGAAAAATATGACCATAAGGTCATCTTGGTGGCCGATAAGCTGCAGATTTCTAAAAGCAGCATCTACAATATGTTAAAACGAGAACGGGAATAGGTATGAGCCGCTTTGCCCATCCTGACCATTCCTTATTTAAAACATTTTCCGGAGACCTGACCATTGTACTTCGTCTGCTTGGTCGATTCAAGGAGGAGTGGGATACATCATTGGTTCAATGGAAACAGTGCCTAAGAGTGGCCGATGCCGAGGGCCTTTTTCAGATTCAGCACCGATGGCTCTCAGGACTTAGAACCCTAGGCTATGAGGGTTTGGCTCGGCGCATTGCCACTTTACAGGCTGAGCTCCAGGAAACCCCTTCTGACCTTAGCAATATACAGGCCTTAGAAGAAGAATTAGAAGAAATTCAATCCGATTTAAGTACCGAAATCACCTCACTTCAAGGTTTGATTCAACACCAAAAAGAATGAGAAGGCCTGCGGCAGGGATTGAAGCAGCTACCCCGTAAAGTGCGATTGGGCTGCCACAGGCGGCATAGCAGAGCGACCTTGGGAGCTACTGCTGTGCCCCCTGTGGCCCCAAGAGGACTGCGGAGTAGCGCTGAAAGCCCGCCCGCCGCCCAAGCCTTTAAACCCGAGCCCTAAAAAAAGAATCGTATCTTCGAAAGTTAATCTGAAATGCTGGACGTATGTCGATAGAAAAAGAAAAGTGGGGTTCCCGAGTGGGTCTGATTCTTGCCATGGCGGGCAATGCCGTTGGATTGGGGAACTTTTTACGCTTTCCGGTGCAAGCCGTGCAAAATGGAGGCGGAGCCTTTATTATTCCGTATTTGATTTGTTTTTTGCTGATGGGAATCCCTTTGTTATGGATTGAATGGGCCATGGGTAGGCGCGGTGGGCGAACGGGCAACCACAGTACGCCATTTATTTTTGATGCGTTGGGAAAACGTGCCTTGTGGAAATACCTTGGCGTGTTCGGCATTTTCACCAATGTAGCTGTAGCCTCTTATTACTGCTACATTGAGTCGTGGACACTCTCTTACATGTACCATTCTGTGGTTGGCACCTTTGCCGATTTGTCGCAGTCGGATTCGGCCTATTTCTTTTTGAAATACATTGATGCCGGCCAAAGTTCAACCGGAATCCCCTATGAAGGCGTCGTTTTTTTTCTGCTTTGCCTAGCCTTAAATACCTACATTTTATCTACAGGCCTTTCTGGCATTGAAAAAGTAGCCAAAATTGGGGTGCCTATGCTCATCTTTTTCGGTTTCATTCTCGCCCTGCGGGGATTAACCTTAGGCAGCTCGGGAGCCACCGCTGCGATCCCTGATGCAAATGCCTGGGATGGAATTAATTTTTTGTGGACGCCTCAATTTGATTCGCTGGCCAATCCCAAAGTGTGGCTGGCCGCCGCCGGACAGATTTTCTTTACCCTATCTCTGGGCATGGGAACCATTCATTGCTACGCCAGTTATGTTGAATCTAAAGGCGATATTGCCCTAAATGCCACGACCTCAGGATTTACAAATGAATTTGTAGAGGTGGTTTTGGGCAGCATGATTGTAATTCCCATTGCGGCAGGGTATTTGGGCATCGACTGGGTTATTGATAATGCCGGATTCGGAATGGCCTTTCAAACCATGCCATATTTATTCCAGCAGTGGGGACCCATTGTGGCCAAGTTTGCCGGATTTTTCTGGTTTGGATTGTTGTTTTTTGCCGGTATCACCTCCTCACTTGCCATGGGTACCCCCTGGATTGGTTTCTTGAAAGACGAATTCAAGGTACCGCATAAAAAAGCCGCCCTGAGCTTCGGATTGATTATTCTGTTGTTTGGGCTGCCTACCGTTTTAGGATATGTGGTTGATTACAATAGCGAAGGGAAAATCGTGTTTTTAACTCAGCCCATTTTTGATGAATACGATTACTGGGCAGGCACCGTTGGATTGGTCTTCTTTGCCTTGGCTGAAGCCATTTTATTTTCTTGGATTTTTGGCATTCATAAAGGCTGGGAAGAAATCAATCTGGGATCGGACATGCGAATTCCCGTAATTTTCAAGTTCATCATTCGCTTTGTTACTCCTGTTATGCTGTTGGCTGTTTTCATTGGAGCTCTAATTACTCCACCCAGCAATTCAATCCTGCACATTCAGGCTAAAAACAACGACCAGGCCAATGAACTGAGCTCGGTTTTAATGGATCAAGGGTTTCAAGACTTAAAACAAAATGGGAATCGCCTCAGCGCCCAGCTTACAAAAGCCGAATTTAAACAACGCTTTCCCAGCATTGGGGCCTTGCGGTCCTGGGCCGGAACCTACGCTCCCGAATTGAAAAAAGAAGATTACCGGGTGGAGGAATCTCAAAACTGGGCACTTGAATTTTCAAATCTATTTTCTGGAAAAGGTTGGAATTTAGACAACAATAGCCTGTTGAAGAAGGGGATAAATGCCAGCGAAAAAGCCGAAATTGAAGCCCTAGAAGCCAAATTAAGCCATTTGACTTCTACGGGATTAAGCCTGGAAGCCAAACAGGTAGAGCATGAAATTACTTTACGCCGAGAACATCTGATGCTCCTAAATATTGGTCGAACCCTCTTGATTATTTTATTTGCCGGTATCTCCTTCCTGGTCTATTTGGCTCATTTGAAACGCAAAAAAAATCCCGCATGAAGCCCGCCGCATTAATTACATATCTCATCGCTCAATCCATTGTTATTGGATGCACACTTTACTTTTTTTGGAAGGTGCTTAAAAAACCCAACAATAAATAATGCGCTAAAGCATGAAAATCATTTGTGTAGGACGAAATTATGCCGACCATGCTCAGGAACTGGGCAATGAGTTGCCTGAAGACCCTGTGCTGTTTATGAAGCCCGATTCGGCGGTGATGCAACGCAATAATCCGTTCATTATTCCCGCCTTTTCGTCTGACATTCACTATGAATGTGAGCTCCTGCTGAAAATTGGAAGAAACGGCAAGTGCATCGACGAAAAGTTCGCTTTTCGGTACATTTCTGAAGTGGGCCTTGGCATTGATTTTACCGCGCGCGATGTGCAAGCCCAGCTTAAGGCAAAGGGCCTGCCCTGGGAAAAAGCAAAGGCATTCGATGGCTCAGCCTATTTGGGCGATTTTTTGCCGTTCTCAGAATTCCAAGACCTTCAAAACCTTGAATTTGAATTGCTTAAAAATGGACAACCGGTACAAATTGGGCACACTGCAAAGATGTTGCACAGCATTCCAAAGCTGATTTCCTACATCAGCCGGTATTTTAGTTTAAAAATGGGAGATGTGATTTTTACAGGAACCCCCGCCGGAGTTGGCCGGGTTGAATCGGGAGATGAATTAAAAGGAAGCCTGCAAGGGAAATCCATGTTTACACTCCGCGTTCGATGAGCATGCCTGCTCCATTCAAACAAAACCTTCAACTTTCTCTTCTGCCCATTCCACTATTGACCTAGCGCCAATAATCCCCTTCAGGTACATGCCTCTTTTCAAAAATTAAGGATGAGAAATCCGTTAAAATTTAGAGCAATTCTAGGGCCAATTACCCTTATTTTATTCCCATGGAGCTCATGTACAAAGGGCTATGCACAAGCACTCGTTCAGCCCGGCCCCAAGGTAGATTGTGGCAGTTCATACCGGATTAGCGCGTGGAATAACCCTTTATTTTCAGACCGATTGGTAGATGTGTGGTTGCCAAGCGGTTACCCGAACGCTGCCCCCTATCCTGTGGTTTACATGCACGATGGTCAGATGTTATTCGATGCCGAGCAAACATGGAATAGGCAGTCTTGGAATATTGACTCCATCTTATGTGCTTCCCAAGCCGTGGGGAAATCACCCATTCCAATCGTAGTGGGCATTTGGAACAATCCCAATACCCGGCATGCCGATTACCTACCGGCAAAACCGTTCTATGCCCTTTCGTCCACTGAACAACAACATGTTAGCACAGAACTTCAGCAGCATGGTCGTTCAAATGGGCCATTCAAACCAAATTCAGATGCGTATCTGGCATTTCTGATGCATCAAATTCGTCCTGAAATCGAATCCAGATTTAAGGTAAGCCGAGCGGCGGAACAGAATGTACTGGCGGGCAGCAGTATGGGCGGCTTAATTTCGTGGTATGGAATGTGTGAATATCCCAATAATTGGGGCGGAATCGGCAGCATAAGCACCCATTGGCCGGGCATTTTCAGCCTGGAAAACAACCCGCTTCCTCTGGCCTTTGAAAGGTATTTGCAGGCACATCTACCCAAGGTTTTGAATAAAAAATGGTACTTGGACTCTGGAACTGAAACCTTAGATTCAATGTACAATGAATTGAATATCAATTTTATAGAAATAATAAAGCGGAAAATTCCGGACGAAAAGCTATACTGGAAAATTACACAGGGCGCGGACCACAGTGAAAAATCATGGAGCCAACGGGTTCCTGATTTTATCCATTTTCAGTTTTGGAAATAAAGAGTTGGGGGCCATTTCCCGCTTTCACCTGTAGTCAAACTGTCAACGGGTAAATGGCTTATGGCGCTGCGGTGGCTCCCAAGGTCGCCTCCTCGCACCAAGCCATTGCACCCGTTGCCAGCTTTCCTGCCGGTTCAATCGGGGGCCCAGCGCCTCAAGAAAAAAGCGTTTAGAAACCGATGAGATCAGTTTTCGGCCAGAATGGTCACCACATTGCCTGACATTTCTACCACACCCGAACGAATATCGATGTTGGTTTCAGCGCCAGAAGGTTCAACGATACGCAAGGTTCCCTTTTTCAATGTACTAATCAACGCGGCATGCTTGTCCATCAACTCGAATGAACCATCGGCGCCAGGACATTGTACCAACTTAATGGGACCATCAAAAAGGGTTAGATCGGGAGTGACTACCAGTAGATTCATGGCTTAGCGGTTTTCTGCCAGCATCTTTTCACCGGCTTCAATGACCTCTTCAATTCGGCCTTTAAGGTTGAAAGCGGCTTCAGGATATTGATCAACTTCTCCATTCAGAA
The DNA here is from genome assembly GCA_027621385.1 of Bacteroidota bacterium. Lineage (GTDB taxonomy): Bacteria > Bacteroidota > Bacteroidia > CAIKAF01 > CAIKAF01 > CAIKAF01. Next base: position 10,680 of record JAQCBQ010000034.1, read on the forward strand.
TCATGTTGAATCCTTTGATGGTGTCTTCGATGCTTACAAAAACCCCGGGAATGCCAGTAAATTGCTCTGCCACGTGGAAAGGCTGGCTGAGGAAGCGTTGTACACGACGAGCGCGGTGCACCACCAATTTATCTTCTTCAGACAATTCATCCATACCCAAAATAGCAATGATGTCTTGCAGCTCTTTGTAGCGCTGTAAAATTTCTTTAACAGCCTGAGCTGTGCGGTAGTGATTTTCACCCACTACTTCAGCAGTAAGGATGCGGGAAGTAGAATCCAATGGATCTACCGCAGGATAAATACCCAATTCGGCAATCTTACGGCTCAATACTGTAGTGGCATCCAAGTGAGCGAAGGTAGTAGCAGGCGCAGGGTCAGTTAAGTCATCTGCAGGAACATAAACGGCTTGCACAGAAGTGATAGAACCTGACTTGGTCGAGGTAATGCGTTCTTGCATTAAGCCCATTTCCGTGGCCAAGGTTGGCTGGTATCCTACGGCTGAAGGCATACGTCCGAGTAGGGCAGACACCTCAGAGCCGGCTTGAGTAAAGCGGAAAATATTATCGATAAAGAAAAGGATGTCTTTCCCCTCAGATTGATCGGAATCCTTATCTCCATCGCGAAAATATTCAGCCAGAGACAGTCCCGATAATGCCACACGAGCACGGGCACCGGGGGGTTCGTTCATCTGACCAAAAACAAAGGTTGCCTTGGAATCCTTTAATCCATCCAAATCCACCTTCGATAAATCCCATCCACCTTCTTCCATGGAATGTTTGAAGTCCTCACCATAATTGATGATACCGGCCTCAATCATTTCACGCATTAAATCATTCCCTTCGCGGGTGCGTTCACCGACTCCGGCAAAAACCGATAAACCACCGTAGCCCTTAGCAATGTTGTTGATAAGTTCTTGGATTAATACCGTTTTGCCCACACCTGCGCCACCAAACAAACCAATTTTTCCTCCTTTGGCATAGGGCTCGATGAGGTCGATAACCTTAATTCCTGTAAATAAAACCTCGGTTGAGGTAGAAAGTTCTTCAAACAAAGGCGGCTGACGGTGAATGGAATATCCGTTTTCATTTGACACCTCTTTCAATCCATCAATGGCATCACCCACCACATTGAATAAGCGACCCTTAATCGCCTCGCCAATGGGCATAGTAATGGGCTTGCCGTTGGCTTTCACTTCCATTCCACGGCGCATACCATCGGTGCTATCCATAGAAATGCACCGTACGGTATTCTCACCAATGTCTTGCTGACACTCCAAAATATATGAACCGGAGCCATCCGGTTTAGCAATTTCCAACGCATCTAAAATATTGGGGATGTCGTTTTCATTCTCGAATCGAACGTCGATTACGGGTCCGATGATTTGTACAATTTTTCCTATGGGTTGAGCCATGATGAAGGTGAATGTGTGTTTATAAATCGGTCACAAAAGTAGGGATGTTTAGCCATACCTGTAATGGATTTTTAAAATTTTTATGGAAAGATATTGACAATCGCATTAAAAGGGGGTGCAAAGGGATACTTAGCGCTCATACGCAGCATGTCCTTTTGGAGAAATCCGAAGTGGATTTTCCTTCAATTCTGCGTTCAATTGACGGTTAAAAAACACCTCCCTGCTCACAAATAATGCTTCTCTGAAGGAGCTGGGGTCGGCCATTCCTTTTCCTGCCAAATCAAATGCCGGCCCATGATCGGGTGAAGTTCTAACCACCGGCAAACCTCCCGTGTAATTCACCCCCTCAAAACCGGCCAAGGCCTTAAAGGCGGTCAAGCCCTGGTCGTGGTACATGCTTAGAACTCCGTCGAATTTCCGAAATGCACCCGAACCGAAAAACCCGTCGGAGGCAAAAGGTCCTGAAACCAAAAGGCCGTGTTGATCTACGCAGGTGTTCAAGGCGGGCTGAATTATTTCTGCCTCTTGCTTCCCGAATTTTCCATGGTCTCCGGCGTGGGGATTTAAGGAAAGTACGGCAATCTTAGGCCGTCCAATTTGGAAATCAATTTTCAAGGTTTGATTCAACGCCAACAGGCTTTGCACCAAGTCGGCGGCATTGACAGATTGGGCAACATTCTCTAGGGCCATATGGCCGGTGAACAATCCGACCCGAAGCTGACCGGCCACCATAATCATTTGTGGTTTACCTTTAAATTCATCTCCAAGGAATTCGGTATGCCCAGGAAAAGGCATCCCAGATTCAGCAAGGTGTGTTTTATCCAGAGGACAGGTAACCAAGCAATCGCAAAGGCCTGATTTTACTGAAGCAACAGCCATTTTCAAGGAATCCACAGCAAACTTAGCCCCATCGGGCTTTCGCTGACCCGGGCTCAACGGATGGCCCTCCGCCGGAAGCCCCATTAGATTCATTTTTTTGGCCTGAATTGGCTCTCCAGGATTCAGCATACAGATTGAATCTGTAAAAAGCTCAGGAAATGAGGATTTGAGTTGAGGCAAAGCTCCGGCCGGATCATAAACCACGGGAGTAAACCACTTGAACAATTGATTTTCTTGAAAGGCCGCCAAAATAATTTCCGGTCCAATTCCATGAATATCTCCCACTGAAATGGCCACATTCAGTGGCTGATTGCGTTCTTTCATACCAGAATCGGGATTATTTCTTTAAGGCAGATTGCAGAAAACGCCAGAGCAAGCGCAATCCAGCACCCGTACCCCCTGCTGTTCTGTAATGGGTAGCCGATGCCGTTAAAGCCATGGACAAATCGATGTGCATCCACGGAAAATCGGTAAATCGCTTTAAGAATAAGGCGGCAGTTATGGCTCCGGCATACCCCGAACCTATATTTTTAATGTCGGCTACGTCCGATTTTAATTGTTCTTCGTATTCGGGCAACAAGGGCAACTGGACCACGGGTTCCCCGACATGTTGCCCTGCGCCTTGCAGCAAGGCAAACAATTCAGGTGCTGAATGTTCAAAACCAACCATAGCCCCCTCGCCGACGGCGGCCACAGCAGCTCCGGTCAGGGTAGCCATGTCCAGCACCCATTCCGGTTTTAATTTTGCGGCATACAATAAGGCATCGGCCAGAATAAGACGGCCTTCAGCATCGGTATTCAATACCTCCACAGACACTCCATTGGAATAGGTAATTACGTCCCCCGGACTCAAGCTGTCTGCAGCCAATCGGTTGTCCGTAATGGGAAGCAAACCTACTACCCGTTTCGGGTAATTGAGTTGAGCCAATACCATCATTGTTCCCAACACCGTAGCTGCTCCAGCCATATCTCCCTTCATTTCTTCCATTCCTTTCGCCGTCTTTAGACTGTGGCCACCGGAATCAAACAGTACGCCCTTTCCCACCAATACCACTGGAGCTTCTTGGGATTTTCCTTCCGGACAATACTCTAATATGGCAAATAAAGGGGGACTCACACTCCCTTTATTGACCGATTCCAAACCCACCATTTTTAAGGCCTCAATGGCCTTTGGGCCTAAACCTTCGTATTTCAAGCCACATTGGGCGGCAACGCGTTCAATTTCGGCATGAAAATCAACGCTTTTCAATTGATTGTAGGGTAAATTCACCCAGTCCCGAACCTGATAAACGGCATTCACCAACACAGCCAACTCGGATGAATCAACGGGGTTACCGCTCAGATAAACGTTCAATGAGGAAGTTCTTCTAAAGGAATAACTGGCCAAAACCATACCCTCAATAGCCAACAGGGAGGCCTCTGCTGAAAGAGAAGAAAAAACGGCTGCATTTCCTTGAAGTTTGATTCCCGAGGCCAGGGTACGAGCCGCTTCGGCACTCGTCTCTTCCGGTATAAGCAGGAACGCTTTTGCCTTAGAAAATTGAACTTGAAATATGCCCTTTCCCCCTGCTTCCGCCGAAATAGCCTGCAACCAAGTATTCAAGAAGGAAGGCCATGCAGCAGGTATTTCCTTGGGCTTTCCCAAAAAGACATAGGTTTCAAGGGAGTCTATTTCTGCTTTTGTTGAAAAAAATTGAACTGGAAATTTCATATCCACAAAGGTAGGCAGTGGCAATCGGATTAATTGAAATTTAACATGTTTTTATCAACTCGCCCTGTTCATTTCAAATTCGGATGGAAAAAGGGAGTAAAAAACATCGAAAGGCATGTTAATTCATTAAATCCAACCTCCATATTTTCACCAAAACACCTTCTTAACTTACATCTCAGATTGCAATTCATATTTTAATGTACCTTTGTCGCCCTTTCTCAATATTAAAGCATGATAAAACTGGCCATACAACCTGAATTTTTTTCTCAGCCTGAATCGGAATTAACGAGCCTTGAATCGGCCGTTTTAGCCGAAGCCAGAAAAGCCGCTCTAAAGGCGCATGCGCCCTACAGCAAATTTCATGTAGGAGCTGCCGTGGTTTTGGATTCGGGTGAAATTCTATCCGGTTCCAATCAAGAAAACGCCTCGTACCCCAGTGGAATGTGCGCCGAGCGCGTCCTGCTGAATTATGTAGGGGCTACCCACCCGGAAGCTAAAATCAAATTGTTGTGCATCGCTGTGGTTTCTGAATTCAAAGAC
>JAQCBQ010000035.1 GCA_027621385.1 Bacteroidota bacterium
CTCGCCCGCTCCAACTTAGTCCGCTGAATTTTTTTTGCATACGTCGGTGCCGGCTCCATCAGGGCCGCAAGCCCCATCGTTAAACAAATATTTTCATTCTTTATTAAACTTTCTATTAAACCCTAGCCATATATTTCATCAAAACAATTGATAATCAATAACTTTTTTCAAACCATCCATAAACAAAAATTTAAGTCGTGTGTTTAAGAGTTATTAACCAAAAATTATACAAATGGTAAAACACTTGCTCTCTGCAGATCCAGCAAAGATGTTGGAAATGCTAACCCGGTACGACTTGTCGACCTACACTGCCTTTACCTTCTTTGTGGGTACAATGGCTATGATGGCAGCTTCTGCCTTCTTTTTCCTTGAAATGAGGAACGTTCCTGAAAAATGGAGGACCTCCTTGTTGGTTAGTGGTTTAATTACGTTCATTGCAGCCGTACACTATTACTACATGCGTGAATTTTACACCGCTACCGAAACCTCTCCTACCTTCTTCCGGTATGTGGATTGGTTGCTTACTGTTCCTTTAATGTGTGTAGAGTTCTACCTCATTACCAAGAAAGCAGGTGCTAAAATCGGTTTGTTGTGGAAATTGATTGTTGCCTCCGTCATTATGTTGGTAACCGGTTTCTTTGGCGAAACCATCGACCGCGACCACTCTGTGTTGTGGGGTGTGTTGTCTGGTGCAGCTTACTTCTACATTGCTTACCTGGTTTGGTTTGGTGAAGTGGCCAAATTGGCTGCTAGCGCAGGACCCGCTGTAGCTCGTGCAGTGAACGTATTGGCATGGTTTGTATTGGTTGGTTGGGCCATCTATCCTTTGGGATACATCATTGGAACTCCCGGTGGTTTGTTAGAAATAGGTGCCGGTCCCGATGGAATTGGCTTGTGGGGTTCTTTAAAAAGCAATCCCCAAATGGACCTAGTGTACAATATCGGAGATGCTGTCAACAAAATTGGTTTTGGCTTAGTAATTTACGCTTTGTCTCAGTCAAAAGAAGCCTAATTCATTAAATTCAGAAAAGGCGGAATTTCGAAAGGAATTCCGCCTTTTTTCATATCCAACCAAACTATGAATTCTATAGAAACCGCCTTAATGATTGCCGTTATCGCCTTCGGTGTTCCGCATGGAGCCGCCGATTTGTACTTGGGGCGAACCCTGCTTAAATCCTGGCCATGGCCGCTGTATTTAGGCCTTTACATCATTCTTGTTGGTTTGGTTTTTTTAGCTTGGCACCTTTCTCTTCAATGGGCCTTTCCCGCTTTCATGCTAATCTCTGCATGGCACTTCGGCGAAACCGATTTTCAAAAAAATTCAAGTGGGAGGCAAGCGTTTGGCGGACTCCTTCATATTGTTTTTCTGCTGGCCGTTCATTTGCAGGAATGGAAATCCTACACCGCTCCCGCCATTTCAAACCTTCTGCCGGCCGATGAGTTGATTCCCTGGCTTGGACTTGGCTTCACATTGGCTTGGGTTGTTTTTTTAATGCTCCACAACAAATCACCCCGTGCCTTCCTACTGCTGGGTATTTCACTACTCGGTACTCTACTCCCATTTTTTGTTCACTTTACCCTCTATTTTTTAATTTGGCACACCCCCCACAGTGCTTTTGCCATTATAAAGACAGTTCGAAACATGAACCGAACTTTTCTGTTGTCGTTCACCGGCATTACTCTATCTGCCTGGGGCATGTTTGCCTTGGCTTGGAATTGGTTTCCTCAACAGGAAAAAATGATTGGCTTGTTGGGACTCCTTGCCGCCCTTACCCTACCCCACGCCCTTTTATTTCACTTGGTATTTAAAAGGCTTAAATCTTAAGATTTAAAGCGGGTTCTAAACACGAAATCCCATACATTCGAGCTTACTCCAAACCCCATATCGGGATCCTGATAATGGTGCTTCATGTGGTGCTTTTTCAACTTTTGAAACCAACTTGCTTGAATGTTGGCATGGTGCGTCGCATAATGCAATTCATCGTACAACAAATATCCCAAAACAAAACCGGCATAAAAAGGTGCGGCATACACCCCTCCTAAAATCCACAAAAAAAGGCCATAAAATAAAAATGCCAAGGGAACACTGATGCTTGGAGGCAACACCAACCGCATGGAATCATTTGGATAATCGTGATGCACACCATGCGCAATAAAATGAATGCGCTTGCCAAATTCCGAGCTTGGATGGTAGTGAAACACAAAGCGGTGAAGAATGTACTCGGTAAACGACCAAAAGGCAACCCCTGCACCCAACAGCAAGGCAGCCTGCCAAAACAACAACGTAGAAACAAAAAAGGCCCGGTAACCAAACCACAGAATTACAGGAATATAAATCAACAAGGGTACTGCAAAATGAACCCTAGAGAAAAAATCCATAATCGGATTTTTAAACATGCGAATGGATTCGTCTTTATGCGATACAAATAACTTTTTTCGTTCTGCCGTAGCGCTCATAACAAGAGTTTACACAAAGGTACAAAATGAAAACGCCAAACCCAGTGAAAGGGTTTGGCGCCAACATTATTTTTTTGAATTAAAACAGCTTAAAGCCAACCGAAACTTCCCAATTGGCGTTCTTTAAACCGGCATTGGGCTGCCCGTTAAATTGCCGACTTCCTAAGTTGTTGGATAAACCCCAATGGTAACGAAGGTCAAAGGTAAGTTTCCAAATATCCAATCCTGCCCCGGCTTGAATGCCGGCTCCCATTTCATTGAACCGTCCATCTTGAATTACAGAAGTGACTTGACCAACAGCATCCACCCGATTTCCAAATTGATAGAAGAAGTAAGGTCCGGCATAGGCCCGAATGTTCAACAACTTAAAATCCACAAACTTATACCCAAACAAAATGGGCATCATCAACCCCTGGTGCCGGGCTTCATACGCCACTCCATCGAAGGTAAAATCTCCACCCACCGCAGAGTAAAGCAGTTCCGGTTGCACGTAAAACTTTTGAATGTTAATCCGGCCAAAGGCGCCGATTCCAAACCCGGTGTAGTAGTCGCCGGTATAATCGGGCAAACTGGTGCTTAAGGTATTCACGTTGATGCCCACCTTGGCGCCAAAATCAAAGGGTTTGGTGGGGGCTTGTGCCAGCAGAAGAGTGGGTAAACTAAGAATTAAAAAAACGATGCGTTTCATGGTTGATGTAATTTAGAATGAAGGTATGCCAAAAACCTTGCCAAGCTTTAATGGGCAGGTAAAATTTCTGTTTCAACCGAGCCAAATCCGACTCGTATGCCCTCTTTTTCACAAAAGGCCCTCATCACAACAACATCTCCATCTTGAAGGAATTTTCGTTCAATCCCACCCTCTAAAACTAAAGGCTTGGTTCCTTTCCAAGACAATTCCAGCATGCTTCCAAAGGAATCTTCGGTTGGGCCACTAATGGTACCCGAAGCACAGACGTCGCCAACCTGCATGTTGCAACCGCCAACGGTATGGTGCGCCAGCTGTTGGGCCATCGTCCAATACAAGTATTTAAAATTAGACCGACAGATGGTAACGGGGCGATGTTGCCCCGGTTTCAAATCAACAAAAAGCTGAATATCATAGGTTCCGCGTTGCTTTTCCTTCAAATAGGGCAACACTTCTGGGTGTTGAGCGGGAGCTTCCGTTCTAAAGGGCTGTAAGGCATCCATTGTCACCACCCAAGGAGACATACTGCTGGCAAAATTTTTAGCTAGAAAGGGGCCTAAAGGAACATATTCCCATTTTTGAATGTCGCGTGCAGACCAATCATTAAAAATGGTCATTCCAAAAATGTGTTCTTCGGCCCGATCGACAGAAACAGAATCTCCCATCGTATTGGGCTGTCCAACGATAAAGGCCATTTCCAATTCAAAATCCAACAACCTGCAGGGACCAAACACGGGCTGATCGGTTCCATCCGGCAGAGTTTGGCCTTTGGGTCGGCGAATTGGATAACCGGAAACCACGATAGAGCTTGCCCTTCCATGATATCCTACAGGAATGTGCTTCCAATTGGGCAGCAAGGCATCGCCATCGGGTCTAAACATCTTCCCCACGTTGCTGGCATGTTCCATGCTGGAATAAAAATCCGTGTAGTTGCCAATGTTCACCGGCAACAAAAAGGTCAAAAGCTGTTGATGAATCAAAAATTTCTCTACATCTTTCCTATTCTTCAACTCATCTGACTGCTCGTCCAACACATCCAATATACGTTGACGCACATAGGTCCATGCCGGCCGCCCCAATGCGATAAAAGAATTCAACGATGTAGACCGGAAGGGATTTTTATTGGCATTCAAACCCGGAAAATACCCCTTTTTAAATAGTCTTGATAAATTTAAGGCATTGTTACCGACCGCCACAACCACGATTGAGCCGCCCTTGGGCAACCTAGCCACGGCATAGGGCAAATTGTGCAAACTAAAATCAGATTCATCTGGAATTTCGACCCAGGATTTGGCCGGAACGGAAAACAACGGTGCAGACATAGGCAGATTATTAGCAGAGCAAAGGTACCGAATTTTACTAGGGCTAAGCACAGATTTAGAAAACTCGAACGGTGGAATTGCAAAAGCCCAGAATGAAAATAAATGAAAGGACATGGAGTTTAATGCCTTGACTACCTATCTTTGGGGCATGATCATAAGCCGCACACCTTTCCGAATCAGTTTTGTAGGGGGAGGTTCAGATTTGGCCGCATTTTATGAACGGCATCCGGGGGCAGTCCTAAGCACCTCCATCAATCAATACATGTACATTTCCTCTCACCGGTTCTTTGAACCCAATCAAATCCGGGTAAAATACAGCGAAACTGAAACCGTATCGTCTGCTGCCGAACTCAACCACCCCATTTTAAGAGTTGCCCTACAACGCTTTAACTTAAATGGGATTGAAATCAGTTCTATTGCAGATGTTCCGGCTGGTACAGGAATGGGCAGCAGCAGCGCATTCACCGTCGGCCTGCTTCACAACCTACACGCGGTTTCAGGCCACAATCCAACAAAGGAGCAATTGGCCGAAGAAGCCTGCCAAGTCGAAATTGAAGAACTGGGCGAACCCATCGGCAAACAAGATCAGTATGGTGCAGCTGTGGGGGGACTAAACGTGTTTCGATTTATGCCCGATGGCCAGGTGATTACCGAACCTCTGAACCTAAATCCAATGCTCCAACAGGAGCTGGATTCAAACCTGATTATGTTCTACACCGGCAATCAGCGCAAAGCTTCCAGCATATTGGCAGAGCAAAAAAAGAACACCAGTCAGTCGGATCGTTTTCAGGCCCTGAAGGAAATGACCGCGTTGGTTGATGTCCTTGCCGAAGAGCTGAAAAAGGAGAATCTTGATGCCATGGGTTCCTTATTGCATGAAAACTGGGAAATGAAAAAAAGCTTGGCGGGCGGGATTTCAAATCCTGCGGTTGACCAAGCCTACGAAACCGCTTTAAAGAATGGAGCACAAGGTGGAAAATTGTTGGGCGCCGGTGGAGGTGGCTTTCTACTCTTTTATTGCCCCAAACAATCACAACCCAAACTCCGTCAAGCCCTTTCAAATTTACGTACCTTTGATTTTGGCTTTGAACAGGAAGGAACCTCTATCATTTATCCCGGTCATCAAGAATAAACTTCTAAACCATGGACAGAACTCAACAGTACATCGATGATTTAAAATCGACCTTAGATGGCCTGAATCGCGGGCAGTTGAATGCCATGATTGACCTGTTTTTTTATGCTCAAAGGGAACAAAAACAGATTTTCACCTTTGGTAACGGAGGCAGTGGAGCTACGGCCAGCCACGCAGCCGGAGATTTTATCAAAGGGGCCTCATTTGGTCTTGAAAAACGGTTCAGAATGATTTGCCTAAACGACAACATTCCCTCAATGATGGCCATAGCCAATGATACCAGTTGGTCGGAAATTTTTGTTGAAGCGCTTAAAAATTACTTAAACCCCGGTGATGTGGTCATCGGCATTTCTGGCAGCGGGAACAGTGAAAATGTAATAAAGGCACTGCAATATGCGAACGATCACCAAGCTAAGACCATTGCCATGTGCGGATTTAAAGGCGGAAAAATCGCCGAAATGGCTGAAGTCGTCATTCATGCCGCAATACATGATATGGAGGTGGTTGAAGATGTGCATATGGCGGTGTTCAATATTGTAAAAAAACACATGATGGCTGAATTGCACAGCAACCAAAGCATGGGCTCTACCTACGATGCCCGAATACAGTAACCCCTTAGCCTATTTTTCGGTCTCATGCTTGAAAATAATTTTTCTTAACACCTTCCTTCAAAAGAATTGTTCAGGAAAACGTACCTTTAATTGTATTTTCCCTTCATGAAGCTTACGTTCAACTCGTTTATTGTGCTGTTAGCATCCCTTCTGCCTCTTCAAATGCTGGCGCAGCCCGTATTTCGAATTGGGGCTTATGGCGGAGTCAATTTCACCAATGTGATGGTTTTGAATCGGCATTCGGTACTTCAGCCAACCCCAATGATTGTTGACCGCGAGGCCAAGCAATACGAAGATTGGTTTTCGGCAGATCATTTGGGATTTCAAGCCGGGGTCATTTCGTTGATTGCGCTGAACGATCAGGTGTTCTTAGTCCCCATGCTTCGGTATGCTCAACACAGCTTTAGGTACGATACCCGAGTGCTTTTTAACGATACTGCATCTTCTGATCCCTTGGTTATGGATCAACGCTTTCGTCAGCAATTTCAATACCTTCAGCTGCCTTTGATGCTGCGCTGGGATTTATTGCCCAATGCCGTTTCACCTTTTGTTTCGGTAGGGGGGTACATCGGCTTTTTAACCGGTGGCACCAAACAAGTAGATGAACGATTCCTACGGCAAAGTGAACTCCCCGCCCTCGATGATGATATTGGATTCCTGCGCGCGCATTCCGGACCTGCCTCAAATCCGATTTCAAATTTTGATGCGGGCGCCTTGGGGGGAATTGGGGTTCGTTGGAGAACCAATGTTTTGGAAGTCGGATTTATGGCGGATTTTAGGTGGGGCCTGACCCCTCCCATTCTGGCTTCACGCAGGTACGCCAATACGGAGGGCTGGGCCACCGGCTATTTGGATGTATTCGATGAATTTGCCACTCAACACCTAGATTTAGGTTTTTATGTAGTCTTTGCCCCTGGCAACGTATTTTCTTCTTCTCCAAGCAATTACGCCAATTGCAGCTTTGGTCAAAAATCCAAGAAACGTAAACGCCTTATTCGATGACAATGCGCTGGCTTTTTTTCGCTCTCTCAATACTTCTAACCCTTCCCGGTTGCGTGGACGATACGTTTGAAGCCGGTGATTCTTTTTTTCATCTGCTGAACGACGATGTCGCACAGCGCGTTTACCATCCCGAATCTGTAGCTCCAACCGACGACGGCTTGGTTATGCTTTCTGCCACCGGACAATGGGATCCACATTTGGCTTGGCTTGATGCCAACGGAGATTTCAGGGCCACTTGGACTCCCCCCTCTTCGGTCATCCATCCGGCTCATGGGTTTGCTATTATCAACGGACTCCCTCATTTTGTATGCATGGATCGGGCCAGCCTTGCCCCCATCGTTTTTGCCGTTCAAGGGCATGGGCAAGCTGTTGAAGTGGCCAGGCTACCCGGCGGTCAATACCCTTTGTTTCTCGGTACCGACAACAGTGGTAACCCCATGTTGGTTACCTACAACCGAAATGCCCGACAAACTGTACTTCACTTGCTCAGCCCTACTTGGGCAATTATCAAAAGTAAAGGCTACAACAACTACCAAGAAATTGACGAAATCATATACGATTATTTAACCCGAACCGAAATTTACCCCTTTTTCGGAGGCCAAAATTCAAAGGGCGAGTATTACTTCAATGGCTTTGTTAACTATAGCTATTCCTTTTTGGTTCTAGATGGCAACCTAAATCAAACCGCCCTTTACCAAGGAACCCAATATAAGGGAGGAGTTGCCATGGCCATGCCCAATGCACAAGGCTGGCTGCTGCACCGGTTTTTAAACAACGATATGTATTTAAACTGGAGTGCTCAGGTCGGAAACGGAGTATTTACGGCTCAAGATTTGGGAGGAGAATATCTGTTCAATTGGAGACCTAAAACACGGGTTTGCTTTAAACCAATGCTCATTCAAAACCGTCAATACACTGTCATTGGATACAGCGGAACCGACGGACAAATTCACCTTCAGTTTTATAGTCCTCTAGGCATTCCAGTGGTTACATACGATTTGGGGAGCAGTGGAGTTTCCAGCATCGCCGACATGTACATCGACCAAGACAACGGCATCGTTATTCTTGGAAAATTTATGGTGGCTGGGCAATTCACCCGGCCCGGAGTTTTTAAATTGGATGCCGACGAGGTGGTTCGCTTATTGAATCTTCCGGAGGAAGAATAATTCACTGCCCCGGAAAGGCAAATAAAGTAGTGCCCCATACCTCACCATTGCTAAACAGAAAAGCGGTTCCACAGGAGCCATGATTCTTACCCAACATGTTGGCATTGTGCCCGGCTGAATTTTTCCACTGTTCTAAAGCATCTTTAGCCACCTGTTCAATTTGTATGGCATCCATGTCATCAACATAAGATAGAAGGCAGTTTTCTGCACTCCAGGCCACCTGCATCGAACTCCCCTTTAACAACCAAGCAACCCGATCTCCCGGATTTAAGCCCGTATAAAATGCATTTCGCTGGTTTTGCTCATGGCTCAACTTTTTGCTTTCTGCCATCCAAGCATTGTGGTTGTGCGCCGCCAAAAAGCAAACATCGTTCCAAGCCAATGGCTGTAACTTCTTTTGCTCACGGTATTGATTTAATAGCACATGAAAACGCTGAGCTACGGCATATTGAACCTTTTCCAGGCCTTCTGTTTTTGCCTTCTTTTGGAATTCAGAGAACTGACTATATGTGTAGACCTGTGCCTTCATGTTTAAAGCATAAGCCAACAATATAAAATTCAAATAGAAATACAGCACCTGCTTCATCATGCAACTTTGATTTTATTCGATTAACGTAACTCCCACCACAAAATTAACGCTCAAATGCCATTATTTGTTACTTAAACTTGATTTTTAATGCTAAGAGGAAAAAAATGCCCCCTGAACTGCTAGGCCTTTTGATTTTGTTTTTTACATAGATTGCTTTTTAACCTCAGCAACATCTTGGGGTAATGTATTTTTTATTTAGTTTCGTTCACCTACAAATCAAAAAACTATGAATCCAGCGTATCAATTAATGCTAATATCCTGGGCCGCCGTTGCGGTTTGGGTTGCGGCGGTTATTTTCATGAACCGTAAAGTTCATCCCAAAGCCTTGTTTGCCCTTTTTATGGTTGAACTTTGGGAACGCTTTAGCTATTATGGCATGCGGGCCATTTTGATGCTGTACATGACCTCTTAACTGATTAAGGGCGGCTTTGCCTTTGATGATTCCACCGCCTATGGTATTTATGGAGCCTACGGAGCATTGGTGTATCTAACTCCAATTCTTGGCGGTGTTTTTGCTAACCGCATTATGGGATTTCGCAGCGCAATTATTTGGGGGGCATTGCTGATGGCAGCAGGGCAATTCACCTTGTTCGCTGACAATCAAACTACGCTTTTTATTGGTCTAACCCTATTGGTCATTGGAAATGGATTTTTCAAACCCAACATCAGCAGTATGATTGGGAAGTTTTATCCGGATGGTGACCCCCGCCGCGATGGAGCCTTTATATTTTCTACATGGGTATTAATGTTGGTGCCTTCCTTACTCCATTAACCTGCGGAGCCATCGGTGAAATTGAAGGTTGGAAATACGGTTTCCTAACTGCCGGTGTTGGCATGATGTTGGGATTTGGAATTTTCATGTGGGCTCAAGCCAAAGGATGGTTTGAATCGTATGGTTTTGCCCCTCAAGAACAAAAACCTATGCTGCAAGGCTTTCCAAACAAATGCATGCCCTACCTGACCACAGCCATCATGGTTCCATTGGCCTGGTTGCTCATCAAACAAAATGATGTGGTGGATGTAGGTTTGGCGGTGTTGGCCATTCTAATCCTAGGTTACTTGTTGTTCCAATCTACCCGTTACGAAATCGTGCAACGGCAACGGATTTGGGTTATTGTAATTCTGTTGCTGTTCACCACGGTTTTCTGGACCTTCTTTGAGTTGGCTGGATCGGCCATGAATTTATTTACCGAACGCAATGTGAACCGGAATTTCTTAGGAACGGACATCCCTACCACCTTTTTCCAATCGGTAAATCCCCTCTTTATTATGCTGTTCGCTCCATTGTTCTCTTGGCTTTGGATTAAACTTGCAAACTCTGGAAAAGAGCCGTCTGCCCCCTATAAATTTGCCTTAGGCCTGGTGCTGTTGGGCGCCGGTTTTCTTGTACTCACCCTTGGTAAAGGATATGCCGTAGCAGGATTGGTTCCTGCCATGTTCCTGATATTGCTTTATTTGCTGCACACGTTAGGGGAACTTACCTTATCTCCGGTGGGTCTTTCGCTGGTGACCAAATTAAGTCCTGCCAGCATTGTTGCCTTCCTGATGGGAATTTGGTTTTTATCGTCCTCTATTGCCCACCAAGCCGGTAAGCACATTGCCAAATTGACAACCGTAAGCGAAAAATCGATTGTGGAAGATAACGCCTTCACTGAGTCGCTATCGGATGCGGAATACAAGACCCTGTTCGCTGATGCCGCCTTCATTGGAAGCCTGGATGAATTCAGCATCGAAAAGGCACTGGTAAGCCCTGTGGCCATTGATCGCTTAAATGCCGAAAGCACAAGCTGGAATTATTTTAAAGACAGCGTTTCGGTGGAATCGGCTGAGGGCAAAGGCACAGAATACTTTTTATCTAGAAATCCAAAGGCCGATTCAACCTCCGTGACTGCTGCTCCCCAAATTCAGGACGCGGAAGCACGAATTCAAGCCAGTCCCACCGGAATCATCGTTTCCAGCCTTCGGGAGCAGTCGCTTTCCATCGGGCTTAGCGTATTCCAACTGCTTGGTTTTGTTGCAATTGGCTGTGGCATTGTCTTGTTCCTGCTTGGCCCAATGGTTTCCAAGTGGATGCATGGAATTAAGTAGTTTTTTGGGGCGGGTTCCGGGCTTTCCCAGGTAGTCCGCCGGCAACCGGCCTGGGCCCAGCGGCTTTGCGCGGGCTCCCAAGGTCGCCTGCGCAGCACGCGGGCCCTAGGCCGTTTTCCGTACGGGCTACCTTGGTCAATCCCGCCCGCACACGACCTCTATTCTAAACTCTTTTCCTTTAATTAGGGACGCCCGGAATCTAAGTGCTCCAAAATAAATTTGCTCATTTTTCGGTACAAATGACTGCGGGTTGGGCCGCCATAAATTCCATGGTTTTTGTCAGGATAAATAAACTGTTCAAAATCCTTGTTGGCCTTAACCAATGCGGAACTTAATTCGGCTGCATTCTGCCAGTGTACATTATCGTCTCCACTGCCATGAATTAACAGCAGTGCACCCTCCAAATTGGCAGCCATAGAAATTGGCGACTGAGCATCAAAACCCTTGGGATTGGTTTCTAGGGTACCCATGTATCGTTCGGTGTAAATGTTGTCATAAAACTTCCAATTGGTTACCGGGGCCACAGATACAGCGGCTCGAATTTTACCTGCTCCCTTTAACACACATAAGGCACTCATATACCCTCCATAACTCCAACCAAAATAACCGATGCGAGTGGAGTCAATCCATGGCTGACCGGCAAACCAATCTACTGCGGCCAATTGATCGGCTGTTTCTATTTCGCCCAAGCGACCATAGGTGATATCTCGAAATGACTTCCCTCTGCCTCCGGTGCCCCGGTTGTCAACGCAAGCCACCAAAATCCCCTGAGAAGCCAAGTACTGAAACCAGCCATAATTGGGCCCCATCCAGTCGTTTTGCACCAGTTGACTTCCGGGGCCGCCATACACATACATCAAAAGTCCATACTTTTTCTGGACTGAAAAAGAGCTTGGCTTAATCAAATACGCATTCAAGGCGCTGCCATCCGCGGCCGGAACCTGAATAAATTCAGGCTTAGCAAAGCCGCGCCGAGCATATTCCTCTTCTAATTCGTCATTATTAACCAAATTCTTTATCCGTTTGCCCTTGAAGGAATACAAATCTGAACGAAAGGGACGATGGGCTTCGCTGTGGGTCAACACCAAATAGTCTCCACACAATTCTGCCGTTTGCTGCCCAGAGGTTAAAACAGGCATGCGCCGCTTTCCCTTGGCATCAACGGCATATATTTTTTGCTCCACGACACTAAATTCAGTGGAGGAATAAAACACTTCCTTTGATTTTTCATGGTAGCCTACTATTCCTGTCACCTCCCAATTACCGGAAGTCAGGGGAAGGGTTTGCCCATTAGATCCATTTACCCGATACAGGTGTTTGAAGCCGCTTCGTTCTGAGGTTAAAATCACATCTGAAGTTCCAGGCACAATCACAATGGGGTCGGGAATTTCCAGATAGGTATTGCTGGAATCTTCATACACCAGTCTAAATGTACCATCGGTCGGATTTACGGCATAAAGCCAAAGGTGATTTTGCAGGCGGTTTAATCCCATCAGCAGAAGTTCTCCATTTCCGTTCCAAACTATTCTTGGGGCATATTCAAGGTGCAAAGGCAAGGAAAGACGTTTGGGTTGTCCATTAGGGAGCTGACAAAGCATCAAATCTACCCTGGAATTGGGTTGCCCCACTTTGGGGTATTTAAAGCGATAATCGAATGGGTAAAGTTGGCCTTGGAACATGGTCATGTTGTATTCCGGAACTTCCCGTTCATCAAAGCGAAGCCAGGCCAGCCAAGTACCATCCTCTGAGAATTCAAAAGCCTTGACCAGGCCGAACTCTTCCTCATACACCCAATCTCCAGAGCCATGAATAATGGCATTTGTTTCTCCGTCGGTAGTTATGGCTCGTTCCGTTCCATTTTCAACATTTTTTAAAACCAAGTTGTTTTCCCTTTGAAAAACCAGGTGACGGTTGTCGGGAGAAAATGTAGGATATGAAATTGGGCCACCACCCAGGCGCTGAGCCAAACCATCCTTTATATTTGCCCAAAAGTAAGTGCCTTCGGTTGAATACCTGTAAATGGATTTCAAATCGGTTCCCAGGATGATTCGGTTTTCGTCCGGACTCAATTCGTAGGTTTCAGGAATTAAAGGCTGCGAACCAAAAGAAAAGCGAAACGTGTCGGTTGCGGCTTCTTTCTCAAAATGATATTTGAGCAAATCTTCCTCTAAAACCAAATAGTGCTTTCCATCCTTCATGGCATCAAAACCATTGGCGGATGCTGGGAAAAAAAGGCCGGAGCTCCATACTTCATTCAACGAGAGGCTTTCTTGGGCACATAGAAAAGAAGGGCAAAACAAGCCGGCAATAAGGAATCGGGATGCATTCATGCCATAAAGATACATCCTAGATTGAATTCCAAGGTTTGGGAGATTTTATGCTTAGCCTGGTGTTTTTTGCTGATCCGGCGGATCTTTGTGGTAAAAAACTACCGTTGAGGCCTGAACCCTCCCCTCAACGTTGACTAGGAAGTTCCGGCATAGAACCAATGTGCAATGTCTGAGAAGGAAAGGCAAAAGAAACGTCTAGAGATGAGGCCAATTCAAGAACCTTAAAAAGAACATCCTGCCGGGCCTTTAA
The DNA here is from genome assembly GCA_027621385.1 of Bacteroidota bacterium. Taxonomy (GTDB): domain Bacteria; phylum Bacteroidota; class Bacteroidia; order CAIKAF01; family CAIKAF01; genus CAIKAF01. The sequence continues at coordinate 13,633 of JAQCBQ010000035.1, forward strand.
CTCCTCCGACCAATTGGGTACCTCAAAGAAAATATAAAACAGTACATCGATGGAATAGGCACCAAACCCATTCAGATGAATTTCATAGTAATCCTTTCGGGTAGAGGGATGCTCCAAGACAATCTGCTTCAGCCCCTCCACAAACAATTGAATTTTCTCGGCCGGAGTACCATACTCCAACCCTAAAGTGGTGTTGAACCGTCTAAATTTTCGCATGCCCATGTTGTTCACCATCATATCGGATATCTTTCCATTGGGAACATAGATGACCGAATTGGCGAAGGTACGTACCCGGGTACTTCTAAATCCAACCTCTTCCACGGTACCGTCGATGGAGTCGGCCTGTATCCAATCGCCCACCTGAAAGGGCTTATCTAAGAAAATCAATAGGCTACCAAACATATTTTTTATGGTATCTTGAGCCGCTAGAGCAAAGGCAAGACCTCCCAATGAAACTCCTGCCAGTAAGGCCGTAACGTTAAAATCCAAGCGACTTAAAACCCAAACGACGCCCAACACAAGTACCAACGCCTTAAGGAACTTTCGAAGCAAGGGCACCAATTGATCGTCGAGGGTGGACTCTGTTTTTTCGGCCTTTCGTTTTAAAATGACCATGAGTAAGTCCACCGTGCGGTAAGCCGCAAAGGTCATTAGAATGGGTACGGCCAATCTAAGCATCCAAAATACAACGCGTGAGACCGGTAAGGGGAGGATTAAAGAAGGTAAAAAAAACACCACCGACAGGGTTAAAAAATAGTAGGACAATGGAATCAACATCTTATGGGTTGCCATTCGAACTTCCTTTGGAATGACAGGGCTTTTGATTAAATAGTATACAATCTTTTCCATCAGCCACATTTGGATGCGATGAATCAGCCACAACAGCAGCAGTACAACCGCAAACCCTACATATTGCCAAAGGTGAAACCCCGGCCAAGGTGCTGCTGCGTGCCCCGCCGGAAACCACTTCATTAATTGACGCGTAAGAATGGTGTGTACAGTTGCAAAATCGCGTTGAATGCTCCCGATGGATTTGGCAGAATACTGCCAACCCAACTCTGTTTTTATTAAATACAATTCAGGCCAGGAAGAAAGGGGGGTATATCGGGCCAATCCTGAAATGGAATCGGTATACGAAGCTTCTGCCGGAACATTCGATAAATCAATAAAATAGCCCTTGGCATCTAAAATCTCCTTCAATTGAATGGCAGCCTCAGCTCCCAATTGAGGATCTTGAACCTGAAATGCTTTGGCCGCCAATTCAGGCTGGTAGGACTCCTGACTTAAATAATGCAAATGAAGATGCATGGCGTGCCTTGGACTGTTTATGTCTAAGGGATATTCCTGACTTTGTAGCGTTTGACAAAAAAGAGAAACAAAAAACAATACAATAGGGGTGCGAAACATGCCGATGGGATTTTCATGTAAAATTAAGATTCTTATTTAAAGGAATCATCCAACAGGCCAAGCCCAAGGAGCTCTACGTCTGAAAAAAGCTAAATGCAAGCGCAGGCCAAAGGGCATGAGGTGGCTGCGGCCGGGATTGAGCAAGG
>JAQCBQ010000239.1 GCA_027621385.1 Bacteroidota bacterium
ATTCCTGCCGATCCATTCCAAGCCCATTGTTGGAGTTTCCGTTGAAAGCCGGGTGTTGCATCCCTCAGTACATCTCGACCCAATGCGGCATTGAAATTCAGTTGAAGCCTTGCATTCAATTTCAGTTCAGATTTCCAGCCTCCCAGCAGCCAAAATTGATGGCTATCTCCGGCATACTTCAGGGCTTGCCCGGTGGTATCCGGGCCGGCCACTTCCAATCCATTGCCTCCATAATAACTTTGACGGTTCAGCCCGTTCATAAGCAGGAATGTGGATTGGGAAAAATGAGGCCGAACGGTGTGGTTCCAAACCAGGTCGGCCGATACCCATTGGTGGTCTATGGTTTCAGCAATCCGACGCTCCACCGTCGGCAAATGCATATCGCTGCCTCCGCTGCGTGCATCTACAAGACCTCGAACATTGCATTCCAAGGTATGGTTTGAATTCAGGGCTTGAATCACCTGAAAACCAAAAGTGGTTAATTGCAGTTTAGGGCTTTCTGAAAACCCGTCGGGATGCACATCCCAGGCCGTTCGATCGCGCCGGCTAAGCCAAATTGAAGCCTGAGTTTTCTTCCCAACCAGAGGTTGGTACAAGGTAATCTGCCTATCGCCGGCTCCCCCTTCCCAAAGGCTTTGGCGCACAGAAAATACGGCCGTTTGAAGCGCCGGCATATCGGTTTGCAGCTGAATGAGTCCGGCGGGGAAATTGCCTGCCCACTCTTGTTGAGCAAGGCCGCTGCGGTCTAGAGAAAGGGAAGACAGAAGTTCAGATGGTAAAAATTCAAGGCCATACACCAAAGCCAATGAGGGCAGAAAGGGCCGACCATTCAACAGCAAACCGGTGTAGGGGCCGTTTAGTCCGTCGGTTTGCAATCGACTAAATCCACAGCTTTGACAGGCATCGGCAACAAACACGCCATTGAGCAGGTGCAGCAGTTCCTTGGCTGAAGGCTGCTGCAAATTCCTAAGCTCGGCAGCTGTCAATTCAATGCCATCAAGTGCTGCAGAGCCGTATTTCGTATTGGACTGAAAATCAAATGATTTTAAATGAATGGACCGGTTAATACTGTCCAGATTCTGAGCAAGAATGGTGTGTGAAAGCAATAAAAAAACAAAGACAAACCTCATTTTTTTTAGTCAAATCTAAATATTTTTCTTGAAACGACTAATAATTATTTTTTGTTGGGGCGCAATTCCGGCTGTCATAGGTAGCGTCAATGTACTTGCTGTGGCCGAAAGGGGCTGCGGTGGCTTCCTCTGGTCGCCTCCTCGCCCGTTCGGCCAAACAGCAAGTACGATTGCCGGCTACCTTATTCCATCCGGGCGCCGGGCCACGTAAAAATTAAAGGCCGAAGAAAAACCCCTGTTGCCCATTTCCGGGGAATTAAACTATAAGTGCATTCTTTTTCGTTTTACAATCATTTTTTATTAATCTTGCCTAAAATTCACTAATTATCTCATTTATTAACAATTAGACTATGCTTTTATCGCGCATTAAATTACTGAGTATCGTACTTGTTCTGGCCGTTGCGGGTTGCAGTGCGGAAGATGACGATGACAATGGAGGAGGCGGTGGCGGAGGCGGTGGTGGTAATACCCCATCAAACTCCTTTGTTTCCTGTGGAGGCTATGATTACATCGAAGATGTACCTGAAAGAACCTATGAGGGCGTGTTGTGCATCTCAGACTTTTTAGTTGAAGAAGGCAATGCGGATTTGAAATATGAGAAGATTGAATACAAGTATTATTTCTCCACCTTTTTTGGAGAGGGCTTGCATAGAGGCAGCATTCGTTGGAATGGAAATTTGGGCGGTAATGAAGTTAATATTATTACCATTCGTGCACAGGTTTATGATTTGAATGGAGACTTTACTGGGTACTATTACTTCTACAGTCCTATATTTGGTGATTCAGAAAACGAGTGGAGTTATGATGTAAGTGGTTCTCCGGCCTGGGATGAATTTTTCACTTCCGATGCGGACGGCAACAATTACATTTCAGAGCAAACCACCAAAGATTTGTTCTTAAGCGGATTTTATTTGGACAATTTATATCCTTATAAAATCAACGATACCAAGTACGATTACGAATAAAGGCAGGGCTTAACTTAGCCCTTAAACTAATAACGCCCTAAAATATAAGGCCCCAGCGAATGCAGCTGGGGCTTTTTTTGTTGGGTTTAGATCTGCATCAATACGTAAAAACAACCAATCCATGGCCTTGACGTTGGCCATTTTGCATACTGGCATTGCTAACCCCACCGGTATATCCCGATCCGCCGCCGCCGCCAACGGCATAGGAACTGCCGCCTCCGTACCAACCTCCGCCACCGCCACCAACGTGGTATGAACCCTGACTGCTGCCCCCCTGACCAAATGAGCCTGGATTTCCACCTCCGCAACCTGCGGCGCCGCCGGCACTTTGGGTCCCACCTTGTCCTGGGCAGGCTCCATTCCCCGGACCGTTGATACCGGGACTTCCAGCATTTCCTCCCCCTGCTCCACCGAATCCATGATCTGGCCCGCCGGAGTTTCCTCCGCCTCCCCCTCCGGCAACAATGACTCTATTGTTGAGGGTTTGTCCATTGGTACGGACGTCTGAGGCTCCGCCTCCACCTCCGCCATATTGGCCATCGCCACCACCACCATTCCAGCCGCCGGATCCGTTGGTGGCGGAAGCCGGCTTT
>JAQCBQ010000240.1 GCA_027621385.1 Bacteroidota bacterium
CCCGGCGGCGGACTTCCCTAGCATGGAATCCGCCCTAGCTTCAGCCAACAACCCATCTACCCAGCCCCTCAAGACTCTTCCGAAAAATAAAGTTTGTAATAGTATTTCCCTTTTTCCTCATCAAAGCCCCGCTCAATAAAATCCTTGTTGCCATGCACATAGACATGGAAGTTTTTATCCAGCTTTATTACAGAACGCATAAACTTGCCGTGCTGCTTCACTACGGTGTCTTGTTCAATATTTACCCGATTCGGCAATTCGGTTTCCCGTTCTTCTTCAAAGGCTACTTTATAGTCCATGAAGGCCTCTTGCAGTTGTGAATTGTGAATGACTTCGCGGCCAAATTCTTCCACATCAAACACGGGGTTGGAGCTTAAGTAGCGCGAGGTTTGATCTAAAAAGGCCATTTGTTCGGTCCGTTCCACTTTGTTTTCGGTGGACAATACATCTTCGGAAAAACCTTTGATTAAGTCCATCACTTGCCGGGTGGCTTGTTGGGCGTTGGAATGTGGGTTTAAGCTTAAAAAGCCTTGCAGCCAATACTTGATTTCGGCATTCTTGTCGGCCACGATGGCTTTAAACCCGCGCTCTTCGTCGGGAATAAACAGGGCTCCCTTGTCGGGGCGTTTGCCTGAAAGGCCTTTCATCCATGTCAATTCCCATGACTCGGCCTGGTCGTTCAAGGCCAAAATGGATTCTTCGGTTTCGGCCTTAAACAAGCCAATTCCGGGTTGACCTTCGGTTACATTATCGAAAAAAGCCAGAATAAAAACCCCTTTTCGGGTGGTGTATCCGGGGGCAGTATCGGCCAAGCGCTGAGCCAATTTTTTGCCATAATCGTGCAAGGCATCGGGTTCTTCCAGTATGGCTTGCAAGATATCGTGCAAAGATGCAGAGGCCTCGCTTTCATCGGGGCGGTACCAGGTGGCCTGTGGCAAATCGCCCAACAGGTATTTTAAAAATTCAGGAGATTCTGCTCCTTGGGGCGGATAGGTCAATGCCGGAGCAGAAACGGTGGGTGCCTGCACATCTCCTTGTGGAATCCGGTGTATTGAAAGTGCACGCAAGCGCGCCAATTGGTACCAGCTCATAGCTAAATTTTAAGGTAAAGGTAGCGCATGAGGGGGATTTTCAAGGCCAAATCAACACCTACATGCTTCTTTTTTGGGGCGGCTTTTCGGGCTTTCGGCCTTAGTCCGCGGCCGTAAGCTACGGCCCCAGCGGCTTTACGGTGGCTCCCAAGGTCGCCTCCGCAGCGCGCGGGCCCGAAGCTTCCGCCCTTGCGGGCTAAGGCTTTCAATCCCGGCCGCAAGGCCCCCTCAACCCCTTACCGAATCAAATTGATTTGACCGTGGTAGGTAACAAATTTGTTCTCCAACGATCGCACCACAATTTTATATACATACACGCCAACCGGTACCGGTTCTCCGTTCAATCGACCATCCCAACCGGCATTGATTTTTCCATACGATGACCAAATGGAGTTCCCCCAACGGTCAAATATGTCGTAATCAATTTCCACAATGCCATCTCCAACCACCTTGAATACTTCATTCAAGCCGTTTTCGTTGGGAGTAAAGGTATTGGGAATGTACACCGAAAATGGAGGCCGAATTTTAACCTGACCATAGGCAACGTCGGTGCATCCTTTGTCGGTAAAGGCGGTAATTTGAACGGTGTACAAACCGGTATCGCGGTATTGGTACACAAATTCATTGGCTGAGGAACTGCTGCCATCGCCCATTTCCCAAATTACATTGACATGGCCGCTGCTGGCGTCGGTGAAGGTAACCAGAGGTTTATCTAAGGAGGTAACGGCAGGATTGATGAGCATGCCGGCTACAGGCAAGGGCCATACCCTGATGTATCCGGGGGCAGATGCGGAATCAACACAACCCAAGGCCGAGGTTGCAATTAAACCTACAGAATAGGTCCCCGGGTTGGGATACGTATGCGAGAAACTGGCAGAGTTGCCCGAATTCCCATCGCCTAAAAACCATTGATAGGAGGCAATTTGCCCGCTACTGATGGTGCTGTTGCTTTGAAATTGAACTGTTAATGGCTGACAACCCTCGTTCGGACTGGCAGAAAAAGCCACTACAGGTAAAGGATGTACCACAATGGTAACAGAATCAACCACACTGGGCACAGTGCAGCCATCAGAGGCCGTTACAATGTAGGTGGTGGTTTGATTGGGAGTCACGGTATGGGGGCCCGGACCGGAAGGCAGCCCGTTGCTCCATGTCAGTATTCCATTTCCATTCCCCCCTTGAAACTGAGCCCCTACCGTGCTTGAATATCCAAAACATACGGCATCATCGGGACTGGCTTGTACCTGAAGCGCCGGACTAACAATAACGCTGGCATTGGCGGGCAAGGCTACACAGCCGTTGGCATCAACCACTTGAACGGTCAGACTTAAATTCCCTGTGGCCGACAATGGAATGGACATGGTCGTATCGCCGGTATGCCAAATTTGATTGTAGGGCGCCGTACCTCCGGTGATTTGCACGGTGGCCGTAGATGTTTGCCCAAAACACAAATTCGTTGGCGCCTGAATGTTGGCCACCGGAACCGGATAAATACTAAGGGTATCGAATATCGTATCGGAGCAGCCAAATACGTTGGTCACCTTCAGCTCAATCGGATAAGTCCCCGGCTGGGCATAGGTATGGCTTGGG